>CAZNNX010000001.1:0-10756 GCA_964574485.1 uncultured Saprospiraceae bacterium
GAACGCAACCACGAGATCCTGCGCCGCTACGACGGCGGCGCGAAGGCCACCCTGCATATAAATACTGTCACCATTCTGACTCTCAATCCATCGATCTGTATTGAGTACAAAGAGCGTCCCTTCAGATATGGCAATCCGATCAACAACTCGAACTGTATCCAGTAAATTAAACTCAGTATCGTGGTAAACCCAATAGTTTCCTATTTCCAAAGGAATAAAATTTTTGGTATACTGACAGGATACACTGAAAAATAGAATCAGAACAAAGATGAAGTTCTTCATGAAAATGTAAATAATTTGATGTAAAAATTGCCTTTTTATTTCAAAAGGAGTAATATTGTAAACAAATTAAGTGCATTTTTGATTATTTTTAAATGTTCTTGCAAATAATTATAAACTGATGGTAGAACTACATGAATACGACGAGAGTGCGATTAAATCCTTGGATTGGAGAGAACATATACGCCTGAGACCCGGAATGTATATTGGAAAACTGGGGAATGGTAGTTCTCCGGACGATGGTATTTATATATTATTTAAAGAAGTTTGTGATAATTCTATTGATGAATTTGCGATGGGTGTGGGAAAGAAAATTGAAATCAAGCTTTCTGATTCAGGAAAAATGATGATCAGAGACTTTGGTAGAGGTATCCCATTAGGTAAAGTAATTGATTGTGTTTCAAAGATCAATACAGGGGGAAAATATGATTCTAAGGCCTTTCAGAAATCTGTAGGTCTCAACGGAGTGGGAACCAAGGCTGTAAATGCACTGTCAACTTATTTTAGAGTTCAGTCTTTTCGTGATGGACAAACAAAGACGGCCGAATTTAAAGAGGGTGAAATTACACAGGACCATCCCCAAATAAGCTCAGACCAGCCCAATGGGACTTTAGTTGAATTTATCCCAGATCAAAATATTTTTAAAGGATTCAAATTTAATGAAGAATTTCTCATTGAGCGAATTTGGGATTATGCCTATTTAAATACGGGGCTCACTATACATTTTAACGGGGAAAAGTATCAGTCAAAAAATGGACTTCTCGATTTGCTTTCCAATCGAGTAGATGTAGAACGACTGAGATATCCCATTATACACTTAAAGGGAGAAGATATTGAAATTGCAATGTCTCACGGAAATCATTACGGAGAACAGTATGTTAGTTTTGTCAATGGACAAAACACGACCCAGGGTGGTACGCACCTGAATGCTTTTAAGGCGGCATTGGTTAAAACGATTCGTGATTTTTATGGAAAAAATTACGATCCTCAGGATATTCGTACTGCTATTGTAGCCGCCATTAGTGTAAAAGTGCAAGAACCAGTTTTTGAATCACAAACCAAAACTAAACTAGGCTCTTTGAATGTAGCCCCGGACGGACCTTCAATTAATACTTTTGTAGGAGATTTTATCAAAAAGGAACTCGACAACTATCTACATAAAAATCCTGAAGCTGCAAAAGAAATTCAACACCGTATCGTTCAATCAGAAAGAGAAAGAAAAGAGATAGCAGACATTCGCAAATTGGCAAATAAAACAGCAAAAAGAGCGAACCTGCACAATAAAAAATTAAGGGATTGTAGAGTGCATCTGAATTCGAATCATAAGGAAAAAGAGCGCTCAATGATTTTTATTACTGAAGGTGATTCGGCCAGCGGATCTATAACGAAATCGAGAGATGTAAATTTACAAGCAGTTTTTAGTTTGAGGGGTAAACCCCTCAATTGCTTCAATCTTACCAAAAAAGTTGTGTACGAGAACGAGGAATTTAATCTGCTGCAACATGCCCTTGATATAGAAAACGGGATGGAAGATCTGAGATACAATAAAATAATTATTGCAACAGATGCAGACGTTGATGGTATGCATATTCGTTTGTTACTACTTACTTTTTTTCTACAGTTTTTCCCAGAACTGGTTTCTAACGGACATTTATTTATTTTAGACACACCTTTGTTCAGAGTAAGAAATAAAAAATCGACACAATACTGTTATAGTGAAGAGGAAAAGTTAGATGCTATGAAAAAACTCGGTAAAGATTGTGAAGTGACCCGATTTAAAGGATTGGGAGAGATTTCCCCTGACGAATTTAAGCAGTTTATAGGGGAGGATATTCGTCTAACGCCAGTCAGGATGTCGAGCACAACGAATATTGATGACTTACTTTCCTATTATATGGGAAAAAATACTCCTTCTCGACAGGATTTTATTATCGATAATCTCAGAGTGGAAATAGACGAGGTGGAATCTGTTGCTTAAATGATCTTAGAAACTAAACCTATCTATTTATGATAACTGCATTGAATTTGTTATCATTGCATTGTTATTTATAATCATTGAACTATGGTATCGAAAGGTAAAAACAATCCCAAATCATCCGGTCAATCTCAATCCAGTACAGGTCAAACGGTCAAAAGCAATAAACTGAGCCAATTACCTATGGAGTTGATGCATCAATTAGAAGGTTTCTCTTTTTGGAAAAATTATCAGCTTCATAAAATGTTGATTTTTTTGTTTGCGTTTTTACTTTACGCAAATACGGTAAATCTACAATATGCTGTTGACGATAGTATCGTAATCCAGAGGAATATGTTTACTAAAAAAGGCTGGAAAGGTATGGCGGGAATCTGGTCTAAGGATACCTTTGTAGGCTTCTTCGGAGATGACAGAAACCTCGTATCAGGTGGTAGATATCGTCCTTTTACTGTTGCGATGTTTGCTTTGGAAAATCAAATATTTGGGAAAAAAATCACGAATGAATCCAAAGCCCCGGTAAATCGTGTCATAACAATAAAAGAAAAAGATAAGGCTTCGGTTCTTGCTCAATTGGGCAATCCCAAGTACGCAGAGATTAGTAAGAGTAATGACACCCTAAATCTAAATCTTACTTTAGAGCCGGGAGCGCCGATTCCCGATAAGGATGGTGATATAAATTATCTTGGTAAACCGGGTATCAGCCATGCTATTAATGCCATTCTTTTTGGTATTTTATGCCTTCTGCTTTACATGTGGATACTTTCACTATTTGACCCACAAAATGAAGGTAAAACCAAAGTTGTGTTTATTGCCCTGGCAACGGCCCTTTTGTACGCGGCGCACCCATTACATACAGAAGCAGTAGCAAATATTAAGGGTAGAGACGAAATCATGGTCACCCTATTTTCCGTATTAGCATCATACTGGGTGTTAAAGTCTATCGGTTCTAAGTGGAATTTATTATATATGTCGGCTGCAATCATTTCTTTTATTTTAGGATTGTTTTCCAAAGAAAGTGCCATTCCTTTTCTGGTAGTTATACCTGCAAGCCTTTATTTTTTTATAAAAGATATCAAAGTAAATACGATTGTATTGAAAACGATACCATTTATGGCGGTTGTCTTGTTTTTCTGGTTTGGAATCAGAAATCCGATTTTAAATTTTAAAGATAAAAATCCACCAGCCCCAGAGCTAATGAATGATCCTTTTATGAAGATGGTACCAACGGGTAATGGCATGGAAAGAAAATATATTCCTTTTGAGACAGATGAAAAAATGGGGATGATTTTATATACCTGGTTGGATTATGTTAGATTGCTTGTGTTACCTCATCCATTGACAAATGATTATTATCCCAAGCATATCGGGGGTAAAAAGGATAATTTTCCAACGACAAAAGATCCAAGGGTTTTATTATCTATTATTTTACATTTGGGTCTGGGCTATTTAGCCATTCGAGGTATTTTGAAAAAAGATCCGATTGCCTTTGCGCTTATTTTTTATGCGTCGACATTCTCAGTAGTATCTAATTTGTTCTTTCCAATAGGAACTACAATGGCTGAACGCTTTATGTTTATGCCTTCAATAGCTTTCAGTCTTTTATCGGCCATTGGTTTGGCTCAATTGGCAACGCTTAAGGGAAGTTTTTCATTACAGAATACAAAAATACCGCTCGTCATTATGGGAGTGGTTTTGGGACTATACAGCTTTAAAACGATTACGAGAAATGCAGATTGGTATGATGACTATTCCTTGTTCACCAGAGATATTATGATTTCGCCCAGCAGTGCTAAATTAAACAATGCAGTCTCAGGTGTACTTCAAGATTCCGCCAACCGGATACCGCTGAATAACCCGGAAAAATTAAATCATTATGTGCGAGCTTTGTATCATTCCAAAGAAGCGGTAGAATTACACCCAACATACAACAATGCCTGGCTATTGCTGGGTAATGCCCATGTTTTTATATCCAATATTAAAGAATCAATGGCAGATTCAGCTAAAGCAAAACTCGATTTCCAAAAATCAAATGAATTGTACGTTGAATCTAAATACAGACTTGACTCTGCCATAACCGCTTACCAGGAAGTTAAAAGATTAAGACCTGATCATCCGGATGTGCCAATAAATCTGACTGCGGCACACAGGAGCAGAGGGAAGCTATTGGGCGAAAAATTGGGTAAAGTGAGTGAAGCCTTAGCCGATTTGGAAGAAGCCAACAAATATAGTAAAGGGAATGATCTTGAAGTTTTACGGCTTTTGGGCGTAGCTTATGGTATTACAGGTATGACCTACCAAAACCAGGGTTTAATTGCACCGGCCATTCAAAACCATCAAAGAGCTATTCAGGCTTTGGAGAAAGCCTTGGCACTTTCACCCAATTATGCACCAACCTGGTATAATATGGAAATTGCTTACAGGCAGTTATTGCTTCTTGATCCTGCAAATGCAAATATTTATACGCAGAAAGTAATTGAGTGTAATGAAAAATGGAAATCGATTGATCCCAATTACAGTCCCATGTAACAAGAAAACTGATGCATTTCAATCAAATCCTGAGAACTAAACCTCAGATTTTACCTGTTCAATTGAATCTGAATTTCTCTCCCGTCAAAATTCTGTTGGATAACGGACTTACTTTTCATGAAATCTTTCAGGAAAATCAAAAGATTTCTAAAATGGAATGGGTTTTTCCCTCAGGTAGAATTTTTGAAAAAAAGAAATTGATAGCTCGTTGCACAGCTGATCTATTAAGAGCTGGAAATGAACATTGTAGTTCTCAATTATTTGCTGAGAAAATTGACTTTTGGGGCGCCCACCTAAGAATCAATGAAGAATTTGACCAGGTCAGAATTACATGTTTTTGTCTACATAAGTATACCTGGGACTTATTTGATTTCATCATGTTTGCTATCAAAAAACCAATCTTTGAAATCAAAGAATTTGAAAATTATATCCGTAGAAAAAAGCAGGCCTTGGAAGCGGATCTGCAAAAATCAGATAATATTTCCTACAGGACCTTAACTGAAAAAATATTCGGAGCTGAACATCCTTATGGTTATAATAGCTTTCCAGCTGATTATGATTTTGTTGAAAGAGATGATCTTTTTGAGCATCATAGTAATTATTTTCACGGAACAGAAGCTCATTTCTTTTTGGTAGGAAGTTTCAATGAAGAACTCTCTATCAGAATGAAAGGTTGCCTCAACCAATTACCCCAATCCAGTATTGACAATAAAAAACATATTGTTGATTTCCCGCTTCAACCCGTCAAGCTACAGCTGAGAAAACCACAAAAATCAGAGCAGGCATCTATTCGTTTGGGTCGAATCTTAGTACCCAAAAATCATGCTGATTATCCGGCTCTTTTCTTTGTAAATTTGATCTTGGGTGGTTATTTTGGCTCACGTTTGATGCAAAATATAAGAGAACAAAATGCGTTGACTTACAATATTTATTCAACAGTGGAAACTGTATTACATGCGGGATATTTTCAGTTAAGTACAGAGGTTCATCATAAAAAAGTTGATATAGCATTAAAAGAAATTTATGCTGAAATTGAGAAAATGTATTTGGAGAAAGTAAATGAATCTGAATTGAAAATGGTGAAAAATTACTACCTGGGTCAAGTTTTATCTGCTACCGATGGTATTTTTAATCTTTCCAAATTATACAGGGAATGGACCTGCGCTCAACTTGATTTTGAACATTTTCATCAGTTCTTGGATGAAATAATTAACATAAATTCCGAACTTGTGGCAAATATTTCAGAAAAATATCTGAAAATTGAATATCTTTCAGAAATTGTTGTTGATTAGATACTTATTTATACTGATATGAGAAATATCATCTGCTATATACTTTTTTTATCTGCTCTGGTAAATGTAAAAGCCCAGCTTGTAGAGAGACCTTGTGCGAGAATTTTATCCGGCTCCGGGCAGGATTCAATTACTTGGAGTGCTACGATTTGTTCCAATTTTGATGGCTTTATCATTTTTGCAAGTTCAGATACCAATTCAGCATTAATTCCAATTGATACCATAACAAATCCAGCGCAGTTGGGCTTTCTAGCCTCTAATCCCCAAGAAACACCCAGATTTTACAGGATTTCAATTTTGTGCGGAAATGCAATCAGCACTTCAACTTTCATCGTTAGAAATACAAAACCAATTACACCTAACATTCGTTCTGTAAACATCATCAACAACAGACCTGTGTTAAATTGGTATGCTAGTCCAAGTCCCGAGGTTACAGGGTATAAAATTTACAAGGAGGATCCCTATGGTTCTGGAAATTTTTTCCCTTATCCCAATAATAGTACCATCATAAATGGATTGAGTTTTACGGATGTCTCCAGCAGTTCATTGCTGGTTCGCTATGCTATTGTCGCTGTAAGTGATTGCAATGAGGGTTTACTGGGAGAGGGTAATCCATTAGATGGAACTACCGGTCCACACACATCCATGTCTTTATCCTATAATCTGAATCGTTGTTCCCGTCAAATTCGAATCAATTGGAATCGTTATGAAAATTGGGAGGATGGTGTTGATTTTTACACCTTGTATGTTTCCCGAAATGGAATTCTTATTCAGACGATAGACAGCATCTTCAACAATGCTTATAACTACAATGCCGCACAAGCGAATGAATTGTTGGAATTTTGGGTTGAAGCAAAAGAAAAAAACAGTAATAATATTGCAGTAAGTAACAGACAAGAGGTATTAGTTGATATTTCTAACCCGATGGAATATGTATATTTTACAGGGGCTACTATTGATGCAAATACGCAAAAACCATTCTTATCATGGAGATGGGATGCCGATGCGGATATTCAATTTGCAGAAATTCAAAGAAGGACAGATTCAATCCTTCCTTGGCAAACAGTTGCTACTTTAAATACGATAAGTTCTACTGTACAAAATTATCTCGATACAACCGCAGATGCATCTGCTGATAGGTATTATTACCAAATACTTGTAACAGACTCTTGTGGAGTTAAATCTTCAAGTAATGTCGTAGGTACCATTCTTCTCGAGGGTACATCTATTTATGGAATTAGAAATAGATTATTTTGGAATCCATTTTACTTCCAATACGGTACAACGACCAATTTTCAGATTTGGCAAATTGACGCTGATACAAATGTCACACAAACGGGAACTGCCCCCAACACCGAATTTATCTATGAAGATGTACTCAATGAGCAAAATGAAGCAGATAGGTATAGTTGTTATTATATAACGGCTGAAGCTACCCTAAGCTTACCTGGTGAGCCACTTAGGGTTCTGCGTTCCAGGTCAAATACCATTTGTGTTGAAAAAAGTGCTGTCTTATGGTTTCCCAATGCCTTATATCCAGATGCCAATAATGCAGTAAACAGAAAATTTAGACCTTTGGTAGCTTTTGGAACAAACTTAAAAGCATACGAACTTTATGTTTACGATAGATACGGAAGCCTCGTATTTACATCAACAGATGTGTATGAGGGTTGGGACGGAACGCTAAAAAATGAACTTCTTCCAGCAGGAGTGTATGTTTTTACCTGTAAATATATTGGCACAAATGACAAAACTGTGGAAGAAAAAGGCACAGTAACGTTAATAAGATAGAAATGAAAAGAATTTTTTTTGTAACAGTTTTTTTCCTATTGATTCCTTTATTTCTTTTTGCAAATGATGGAGTAGAGAAGCATGTTTCTATTCTTGAAACATTAAAACCCGCATTTCATATAATTGAATCAATTGCAGACCTGACTGGAATTTTTATTCTGCTTATCGGATTCCTTAAAGGTATTTTTATGTTTGTTCGATTAGAATTTGACAGATTGTTAGGAAAAAGAGATTACGAAGAAATATTCAGTCTACGCAATATTTTAGGTAGCTATATCATTATTTCTCTGGATTTTTTAATCGTATCTGATATCATTCACAGTGTTTTAAGTCCTACAGTAGAAGAGTTGACAGAATTAGGTATTATTGTTGTCATCAGAACTGCCATCGGATTTTTCCTGGGAAAAGAGCTCCACGAATTAAGAAAAGAACTTAAAGAGGAAGCAAAAGACGAACTAAAGGAATTACATTAGTTTTCCTTGTTGGCTAATTGCCCGCAAGCGGCATCAATATCTTTGCCTCTGGATTTTCTCAGCGTTACAGCAATTTTATTTTTACTAAGGAAATTCATAAATTGATCGAGTTGATTTTCTCTTGATTTTTGAAAGACTACCCCTTCAACCCGATTGTATTCAATGATATTTACCTTTACATTATCAACTTTTTTGCAAAGTTTGACTAAATTTTTGGCATCTTCCAAGCTATCATTAAATGCATCAAAGCTTATATACTCGAAGGTCATCTTGCTATCCGGACAATGCTCTCTGTAGTATTGCAATGCTTCAGTCAAGATTTCAAGATTGTTTTGCTCATTGATAGGCATGATTTGATTTCTTTTTTCGTCATCAGCGGCATGAAGAGATAACGCCAGGTTGGTTTTCAATCCTTCATCAGCTAGTTTTTTAATCATTTTAGCAATTCCGGCAGTAGATATGGTTATTCTTCTGGGTGAAATCCCTAATCCATCGGGAGAGCTTATCATTCTAACGCTATCCACCACACTTGCATAAGAGAGAAGAGGCTCCCCCATTCCCATGTAAACTATATTGGTAATGGGATGATTGTATTCCGACAAGCATAATTGATTTACCATTCGAACCTGATCAACAATCTCGGGCATGTCTAAATTTCGAATTCTTTTCATTTGGCCCGTAGCGCAAAAACTACAGGTTAGAGAACAACCAACCTGACAGGAGATACAAACTGTAAATCGCTCCTGTTCTGTGACAGGAATTAAAACAGATTCTATAAAATGACCATCATGCAGTTTGAATCTGATTTTTATTGTTCCATCCTTACTGATTTGTTGTAGGTCATTTACTATTGGACGAATACAGAATTTATCCTGCAGTTTTTCCCTTAATGATCTGGGCAAATTAGTCATTTCATCAAAAGTGTAAACCCCTATCTTCCAAAGCCACTCCAGGATTTGTCTGGCTCGGAATTTAGGTTCCTGAACAGATTCAAGATAAGTTATAATTTCTTCTTTATTTAAAAGTCTGATATCCAATAACTGGTTCATTGGTTTGGGTTTGCTGGAATTTGAATTCCAAACCAGACAAAGGGCATTGTAACCTGTCTAGGTCTGTTTTCTGTAAATTGTTGCTGGTTGGGACTGGGCCCTAACATCGGGTTACTTTGTGTAAGTGTATTTTGAGTTCTGTCATTGAATAAACCCGAGTCATTTTGTAAATCTGCATCTGTTTTGGGTTCGTTTATTTTAATTCCAACCTGTATTATCTTACCGTCAAAACCAGTATTATTCTTATAGATTTGTTTTAATGAAAATCTGTATTCCAAACAAATATGCTTTAGCGCATCAAAACCTAAAACTGCTTTGGTTTCTCTTGATGTTAGGTTAGAAGCTCTGATTTTATCTCTTGTGAGACCAATTAATTCAAACTCCTCAAAAGCTTTACCGTACAGGGAGAAAAATTTTTGCTCATCTCCCCTTGATTCGACATTGAGGTTTTCTAAGGTGGCGCTTTGTAGTGGAAGGGGAAATTCGACACCAAATTTTTCCTGCTTTTTACCCAATGTATCTATGTAAACTGTTAAACCTTGTTGTAAAACAAAAACTTTTAGAGGTTCATCCGTTATGTGAAGGGCTAGGTATAAGTATGTCGAATCACTTACTGTTCTATATTTGATACCTAATTGAGATGATACGGAATAAAAAGGTGTTTTCCACTCTGAAAAATGACCATCTAAAAGCATGGGTACTGATTTCGGGTCCACAGAGGTGAAATTCATTTTCTCAAGAGGCTTGCAAGATTGAAAGCATTGCATGATGATTAAAATAAAAAGGAATTTTAACTTGTAATCCATTTTAAAGATTTTTACAAAATTAAGACTTTATAATCTAAACTTATGACCTTACTCTATAATAAATATTGTGAAAACCTTACTCAATTTGAAGAAATAGCCGAGTTGGTGATTTCTCAAATTCAAAATGGTGTTCGTGTTTTTTTTGTTCAAGGTAAAATGGGTAGCGGAAAAACAACTCTGATTCATTTTATTCTGAAGAAAATAGGTGTAAATCAATTATTATCAAGCCCTACTTATGGATATTTGAATACCTATAACAGCCCCTGGGGTGATTTAATACATGCTGATTTGTACCGGATTGATGACATAGATCAATTGTTTGATATTGGTTTTTTTGAATATGTCGATAAGAAGAATATTATGTTTATTGAATGGCCCAACCTCGTGGAGGAAGTTGATTTTGGAACAAAACTTTACATCAATTTATATATAGAATCTGATCAAAGAAGAGTTGAATTGCGATTAATAATATAAATTAAGAGGATTATTTTCAATTTATTTTGAGAATCAACGCATCTATTTTATATTTGTGCCCGCTTGACTATGGCCCATGGTGTAACGGTAA
>CAZNNX010000001.1:10856-35183 GCA_964574485.1 uncultured Saprospiraceae bacterium
CACAACAGATTTTGGTTCTGTCTTTCTTGGTTCGAATCCAGGTGGGCCAACAAAATTAAGCCAAGTCAAGTCAATGGCCCATGGTGTAACGGTAACACAACAGATTTTGGTTCTGTCTTTCTTGGTTCGAATCCAGGTGGGCCAACAAAAGTACCTCTTGAGGTACTTTTTTGTTTTACAAGGTTTTCCAACTCCAATTGCGTATTTTTCTCATATTAGAAAGAAAAAAAAATCTATTTGCTTGATTTTTTGGTTAAAACATTTGGAAATGTGATGAAACACAATAATTTTGTAACTGCATCAACTATTTTTTGATATCACTAAACTAAACTGTCATGAACAAAGGAGATTTAATTGACAAAATTGCTGAGAAGTCAGGTATGACTAAGGCAAATGCGGCTACAGCATTAAATGCTACATTAGAAGCTATCAACGAAGCTTTAACTGCAGGGGATAAAATTACTCTTGTTGGTTTTGGAACTTTCGGTGTTTCTTATCGTAAAGAAAGAAACGGTATTGATCCTAAGAAAAAAACTGCTATTAAAATTGCTGACAAAGTATCAGTTAAATTCAAAGCAGGTAAAGAGCTTTCTACAGCTGTAGATAACAAAGATTTGAAAGGTAAATTATCTAAATAAGAGTTTCGACTTATTTTTGTACCTTTGTAAAATTACCAAGCCATTGATTTTTCAATGGCTTTTTTATTGAATTTTATGAGAATTTTTTTTGCCCTATCTCTTATTTGTTCTTTACTCTGCCTTGATACCAATGCGCAAGGCATTGATTCAGATTCTCTGAATCGGCTAAAACCATTGGGAGATACCACATCAGTTTTTTATCGCTATATACAGGATGATTTAAGTGGCAATGTTTCTCCTTACAGTTTCAACTATTTTGAACAGATAAATCTTCATTTTTTTGGATTGAATTTCAGAAATCAAAATTTAGGAAATACAGGTTCACCCGTATATGCAACTGAATTTGAAATGCAGGAAAAACAAGGAATTAGAATCGGACGTAGTACCCTCGACCCTTACAGGATAACTGCCAGTAAATTAAAAAGATTTTATTTGTCAAGGAACCAGATTCCTTACACAGAGGTAAATTACAGTCAGTTAAATTTTCAAAATATTTTCTTGAATGCACAATTTGCACATCAAATCACCCCATCTTTTTACTACAGCATTTATTATGATATTTCCAATTTTGATGGATTTTTTCAAGGGCAAAAAAATCGCCATCAAAATTTTGCATTCTATGCAGAATGGAATCATAAAAAATATTCAAATCGAACCGTCTTTACACATAACTCAATGAATCATTTTGAAAACGGGGGAATTCTGAATGATAGCTTATCCGGAACGAATCTTGAATTTTTAAATACGCTCGATGTCCGTTTGAACATTCAAAAAGATGTAGGGCCCGCTCATCTGAACAAACATTACAATCTAAGTAATACCTCCGATTTTAAATTAAATGCCAATATTAATCTCGCCCTTTGCATTGATTATACTCAAGATGAATATAAATTTTTTGACAAAAACCCAGGTTCTGACACAAGTTTTTATACTTTCTTTCTTACAAATCAAAGAGGGTTAAGAAATTATCTGAAATACACGAACTTAAACCTTAAACCTAAGCTGGTATTTAAAAATAAGAATTTGGCAGCCTCTTTAGAGGCAGGTTATCAGTATCATGTGATTGATTATGAAATAGAAGATTATTACTTTAATAATTTTTTTGTTCAAGCACAAGGCAACTACAAGAAAGATAGTTCTTTAACAGTTTTTTGGAAAGGAAGAATTCAAAATAGCAGAACTGGCTGGGATTATAACTCATCAGCTCAATTAAATGCAAACCTTAGTCCCTGGTTCGGACTTCAATTTTATGCTAGCTTTCAATCTTTCGAACCATCAGAATTAACAAATCGTATTTATGTATCTCAAGAAAAGTTATGGGAGAATAATTTTAAATCGCAAAAAGAAATATCCGGATTCTTATCAATCAGTATTCCCCGCTTATCACTACAAGTTAAAGGGTTTGGCCACTACCTTACAGATTATATTTACTTTGATAAAATACAAAGACCCGTACAATCAGCTCAACCTGCCTTTATTTTAGGGGCTGTTTTGTCGCATCATTTGAAAATTTGGAAATTGAATTGGACAAATGAATTATTTTGGCAAAAAACGCTCAATGGAAATCAATTTTTATGGTTACCAGAATGGCAGATTCAGTCAAGGTTCACCTTCCAAAGTTCTCTGTTTAAAACAGTCGAGTTAGAAACAGGTATCCAGTTTGTATTTACAAGTTCTTTCTTTGCACCAGATTATAATCCTGTAGCCGCTGTTTTTTTTGAACAAAATCAAATGTTGATGTCCTATTATCCTCGGTTCGATTATTTTGTTCAGATAAAGCTATGGCAATTTCGCTTTTTTATCAATGCTGAGAATCTCTCTTATTTTATCTTTGGACAAAAAAATAATTACAATTTACCCCATTATCCTACAGCCAATTGGCAATTAAGGTTAGGTATTAAATGGCAACTTTTTAATTAGAATGAAATGTTGTTAAGCATTGAAGAGTTATTTCACAACTATGATATAGATTTTACGAAGCCATTTGCTTCCTCTCATGCGCAGATTTACAGTGCAGTTGACAAACAAAACCAACAACAGAAAGTATTAAAAGTAATTGAAGTCCACTCCAATTTTGACCATTTTCAGTTCAATACCTGGCCTTCGAGGTCTTTAGCCATACAATCTGTTTATTTTATTTCCTATGAGGCAGTGGCCCGTATGGAAGAAGAGACATTTGTCAAGTATTATGTAATTATGCCTTTTTTTGCAACGCAAACATTACGACAATTAATTCGATCGACCACTACATTTGATAAATTGAGATGTTTACAACAAATTTTGGATGCAATTAATCATTTACATCATTTAGGCTTGTACATGCAGAATTTGAATCCTGAAAATATACTAGTGAATCAAGACAATGAAATTAAAATTATAAATTATCTCCATTACGACAAATTAGGAGCCAACCAGTTTTCTAACTTTGAGTATATAGCGCCAGAACAATTAGATTTTCAGCCGGATCTTATTTCTGCAAAAACAGATTTATGGTCATTAGCTATTTTAATTTCAGAAATATTTGCAGGGGTTCCGGTATTTGGATTTAAGTCAATGACAAATTCCAATCAACAAATTGCAAATAAGATCAGACAAGGACATGTTACTTTGTCAAATCACCTGCACGAAAACCTAAAAGAGCTTGTTTTAGGTGTTTTAGTGGTTGAACCTGAGCAAAGATTTTTAGACTTTTCTGCATGTAAAAATTTATTTGTCAGGGAAAATAATTCAACAGAACAAAATCAAATAGTCCCTGTTCTTATTGAAATGGGTAAAAATGAGACCATTAGTGAACAATCAAATAGAAAGATTCTAAGAGTGCCGACAACTTACCCAAATCTAAGGGAAGCCTTATTGTGGATTATTCTTGCTTTTACCTTAGGCTACTTACTTTCTAAATTCACTTAATTTCTTTGAATTGCTTTGAAATCTTATTATCTTCAAACAGGAAATGATTCGCTGATGAGACTTTTTAAAATATTATTTTTAATTTTTTCTGCCATTCAAGCTTTTGGACAACAAACTGTACAGTATTCAATGTACATGTTAAATCCATATCATTACAATACAGCTTACAGCGGATTAGATGAATCACTAAGCTTAACAGCAGTATTCAGAAAGCAATGGACTGGATTTAACGGAAGTCCAATCGGAGGAAATTTTAACGTTCATCTACCCATCGAGTATTTGAATAGTGGGTTTGGATTGGCAATTGAGTTTGACAAAATTGGTGCCTATGAAAATCTTCAAGGTAAAATTTCATACAATTACATAATTGATTTAAATACAAACTACAAATTGTCATTGGGTGGAGCTTTTCGATATTTGCAGAGAAGTGTAAACGGAGAATTATTGAGAGCACCCGATGGAGATTATGAAAATGGGGCTATCTTGAGTCATAATGATAATTTGATTCCATTTAGTAAAGTAAGTAGCAACGCTTTCACTTGTGATGCAGGAATTTATCTCAAGAGTAATAATTTAGACCTGGGTATGGCCATACAGCATTTAACCAATCCAACAATCAAATTGGATGCTAATGTTTTTATGCAGCAGTTTTTTATCAGAAATTTTATATTCAATTTTTCTTATTTAATTGAAATCAATGAACTGTTTTCTTTAAAACCAACTTTACTACTAAAAACAGATTTTAATAAAGTTCAACCCGAGTTGGGAATTATTTTTGATTATCGGAACAATATTTTTGGTGGTATATCGTTAAGAGGTTATGACGAAAAGAGTTTAGATGCTTTTATGATAATGGCAGGTTTAAAAATAGCTAATAAATTTACCCTGGCTTATGCTTACGACATCGGTATATCTGGTTTAAATAATTTTCATTCGGGATCTCATGAGATAATATTGAATTATAATTTAAGAGAACCAATAGGGAAAGAATTGCCTTCTAAGGTGATTTACAATCCAAGATTTTTTTAAAACGGATAATAAGCAAGGATAATTTTTAAAAAATTACAGATTAATGATTTAAATTTAGCTTTTAATTTTTATCTTGCGACGCAATTTTTATTCTTAATTGTAAACAAAGAAAGACTACCATTTTTTAACAAACATGTTGTATTAATGTTTTTACTCACTTGCCAATTGAATTAATTCATTAAACAACGAAAACTATCAAAAGAAAAACACGGGTGCGAGTATGAAAAAAAATCTGATTTTATCCGTATTCACAGGAACCTTACTCATGGTTTCATGTGCACCGAAAGATGGAGGTGGCCAATTGGTTGGTATTTTGGAAAGACCATCCTGGGAACCGATCAATCCTTATGGTATGCAATACGTCCCTTCGGGAGCCTTACATATTGGTCCAAGTGATCAAGATGTTGCGTCTTCTTTAGTCGCTAGACCTAAACAAGTTTCGATCCAGGGATTCTTCATGGATGATACTGAAATTACAAACAACGAATACAGACAGTTTGTATTTTGGGTAAGAGACTCTCTCGCTCACGTTGAGTTAGGACATACAGTTGATTATCCTAATGGGATAGTAGGTGTAGACTGGTCTCAACCGTTGGATTGGGCTGCAGGTGGTGAGCTTGATGGATTTTTCTATTCTGGTGATGAAGCATTGGGTGGAAGAAGAAATCTGGACATAAGAAAATTGTGGTATGATTACCAATGGTATGACTGGAAAACAGCAGCAAGAGAATTTGATTGGAAAAGTGATAACAACAGATTTTCCTTGAATAAGCATGATAGAACAGATTATATCAAAAGAGATGCATTAAGAATTTATCCTGATACTCTTGTATGGGTAAGAGATTTCTCTTGGTCTTACAATGAGCCAATGGCTAGAAATTATTTTTGGCATCCAGCCTTTGATGATTATCCCGTCGTTGGAATTGCTTGGAAACAAGCTATGGCTTTCTGCTACTGGAGAACAAATCTTTGGAATGGTTTCGAGGAATCTCAAAATCCAGAGAACTTCATAAATACTGAAGATTTCAGATTGCCGACAGAGCATGAGTGGGAGTATGCTTCTAGAGGTGGCCATGAACTGGCACCCTACCCTTGGGGTGGATATTATGTAAGAAATGCCAAAGGTTGTTTGTTGGCTAACTTCAAGCCCGGCAGAGGAGATTATCCTGCAGATGGTGGATTTTACACTGTACGTGCTGATGGCTATTTCCCTAATGACTATGGTTTATATTGTATGTCTGGTAATGTAGCTGAATGGACTTCCTCTGCTTACTACGAAAATGCATATTCATTCTTGCACGATTTACAACCTGATGTACGTTTTGACGCTAAGGAAGACGATGCCAACACTTGGAAAAGAAAGGTAATCAGAGGCGGTTCTTGGAAAGATATCTCTTACTTTATACAAACTGGTACAAGACATTACGAGTATCAGGATACAACAAAATCATACATTGGTTTCAGATGTGTTCTTACCTTCCTTGGTAGATCTATCAATGATTTTAAATAAAATTGTTTTAACCCTATTTTTATTACTAACCTTTTAAAATTTTTGTAATTATGAGTTTTATTCATTCTAGCGGTTTTGCTTATGCTAAAAACTTGGTTATCGGAGTTGGTGCAGCTGTAGTACTTATTGGTGCTCTATTTAAAATCATGAGCTGGCCTGGTGCTAATGAAGCTTTGATGGCGGGTCTTTTTACAGAGGCTGGATTATTTTTGATGTTAGGTATTTTACCTCCTCACAAAGACTATTACTGGGAAAAATTATATCCAGGTCTTGATCAGCATGGTGGAGAGATTTCTGCAGGTGCACCAATTGATGGTAACGCACTTACAAAATCTTTGGATGGTGTGAATAACGCAATCAGCAAAATTAAATTAGATACAACTGGTTTGGAAGGTCAACAACAGAAAATGGTTGCTGAACTACAGAGCATGGCTAAATCTATGTCTTCATTAAAGGCTTTGCAAGAAGTTAATTTTGAAGAAATTAAAAACGTAACTCAAGGTGCAGGTAAATTTGCAGCTCAGTTAAATGAGGCTGTTTCAACTATTGCTGGTTCTTTAGAGGATACAAAAGTATACAGAGAGCAAATGTCTGCTATGGCTACTAATTTAAAGACAATCAATGCAGCTTATGCTGGTGTAGTTGAGTCTGCAAATAATTTAGGAGCAACTGTAGAAGATTCTAAAGTTTACAAAGATCAAATGGCTCAAGTGAGTACAAACCTTCAAAAATTGAATGGTGTGTATGGTAATTTGTTAGCTGCTATGGGTCAGAAGTAATAATGACCTATTGATTTCAATTTCTATTTGTTAAACTTTAAAATTTAAACGATATGTCAATTCCAAAGGAGCCCAGGCAGTTGATGATCAATCTGATGTATCTGGTTCTAACAGCGATGTTAGCTCTGAATGTATCAGCTGAAATTATCAATGCCTTCTTTATGCTCGAAAAAGGTATACATCATACCAATGATATTATAGATGCAACGAATGAAAAAGTAATTGCATCCATGGAAGAAATTTCTAAAACAAAGACTCAATATCAGCCTCTTGTAGATGAATCAAAAAGAGCTTCATCTGCGATTGAGCCTTTAGTTAAGTTGATTGAGGAAGTTAGAGAGCAGGTTGTAAAGGAATCAGGTGGAAGATTTCCAAATGATGGTTCCAAAGATGCTGGAAAACCAATAGGTAAAAAAGATAAAGATACGCCACAGCGTATTTTGGTTGACCAAAAGAAAGGAGCTCAAATTAAAGCTGCCGTTATAAAAGCTAAGGCTGAGTTAATTCAATTCATTAGAGATGTTAAAGCTAAAAACATTAAAGGAGTTGTTATAACTGATGCTGAGATTGCTGATTTGGAAAAGAATTTCTTACTTGAAATCGATGATGAAAGTTGGAAAAAGAATCAGAAACCTACATGGGAAGCACACGTATTTGGATATTTGCCTGTAGCTGCTTGTTATCCTTTGTTTACAAAATTTGAGAATGACGCTAAAGCTTCTGTTTCTCAGGTAATCAATTTCTTAGCAGCAAAAATGGGTGCTACCGAGGTAACTTATGATAAGTTCGCTGTATTTTCTTCTCCTAAATCACCTTATATTCTATTAGGTGAAACATTTGAAACCGAAATTGCTTTGGGAGCATTTTCTTCACAAGCACAATTTTCAGTAAACGTAAATGGACAGAACATTCCTGTTAAAGATGGTAAAGCCGAATTTAAATCTAAACCAGGATCTTTAGGTCAGCAAAAATATAAGGCTACGATCACAGTTAAAAATCCATTGACTGGCGAGGTTGAATCTGTTAACAAAGAATTTAGTTATGAAGTAGGTTCACCTTCAGTAACAGTTTCTGCTGATGCAATGAATGTGTTTTACATTGGTGTTGAAAATCCTCTTTCTGTTTCAGCAAGTGGTGTTTCTTCCAATGATGTTCAGGTTACCTTATCTGGTCCTGGTGGTGGAGTTTTGAAACCAGGTTCTGGAAAAGGAAAGTACATGGTTACAGTAACTGAACCAACAGCTAAAGGGAGTTTCTGTAGTGTAGTTATCACCAACAAAAAAGATAATAAATCTATAGGAAAATTTGACTATCGTGTAAAAAGGATTCCAAATCCAGTAGCAAAGATGAACCAAAAGACTGGTGGAAATATCCCTGCAGGTGAACTTCGTTCAATGTCTGGTATTTATGCTGAGCTAGAAAACTTTGACTTTGATGCTAAATGTACAATATCCGGATACAATGCCACAGTACAAGAGCCAAGAAAAGATCCATACAATTCACCACGAGTAAGTTCCGGAGCTTTCAGTCCTGATATCGTAAAAGCTTTAGCTACAGCAAAAGCTGGCACTGTATTAACTATTTATGATGTAAGTGCAAGATGCCCTGGTGACCCTGCTCCAAGAGCGATTAATTCTTTAGTTTTTAACGCAAAATAAATTATATAACACAGGGGATAATTTGGTTCTAGAGTTATCCCTTGTTTTAAAGAGATTAGACCTTAATTTTTAAATTCTTTAGACTTATGTTTCACAAAACAATTAATTTAATCTACTTACTCTTAGTTACCTTTGTTTATGTTGGTGGCTTACATGCGCAAGTAGAAAATATGAACGTTACTGAATCCGGGCAGCCTACAAACAAAAAATTGCCGAGAGATGATGTTTATGACAGAAAACAAATGACAGAACGCAAGATTTTAGAATATGATTTTCTGGATGAAAAGGATGTAATGTGGGAAAAAAGAATTTGGAGGTTAATAGATTTCAGAGAAAAAAGAAATCAGCACTTCAAATACAAAGTTGCGGGAAAGTCTTTTATTGAAATCTTATTAAGAGGTTTAAATCAGGGTAAGTTGTTGGCTTATAAAGAACAAGATTTTGCCTACGAATTTACTAATGAAGAGATTCAGAAAAAGTTGAATAGTGTTGATACTATTGAGGTATTCGATTATGATAACAACACATACGAAACTAAGATAATTCCTAAAGAATTTGATCCTAATAATGCAAAACAATTACGTATCAAGGAAGTATGGTTTTTTGACGAGGAAGCATCAGATTTAGATGTAAGAATTCTAGGTCTAGCTCCTATTGTAGACAATACAGACAGAAATGGAAATGTTGTATCTACTGGACCCCTGTTTTGGTTTTACTATCCTGATATGAGAGAATTTCTTGCTGTAAATGCAAGTTTTAACGAAGGCAGTGATGTAGATATGTTCAGTTGGGAAGATGTTTTTGAAAATAGATTGTTCTCAAGTTATATAATACAAGATTCAAATGTATATGACAGGAGGATTCAAGATTACAAAACTGTTCCTTTAGATGCATTATTCGAAGCTGAAAAAATCAAAGACGGAATCTTCCACATGGAACATGATGTTTGGGATTATTAAAACGCTAAAATAAAAAAAAAGCAGACTATTTGGTCTGCTTTTTTTTATCATTAGTTAGCATGATCTGAGAGAAATTTTAACCGTACCAACCTTATCTCATCAATTGTTATATCTTCATCTTTTAGAGCTTTATAAGCTAAGTCAATTGAGTCTGAATCTGCGCTCATATAATAGTCTATAATCTCATCAACTATAGCATCATCTACATTATCTTCAATAATATAGTTTAAGTTCAATTTAGTGCCTGAAATGATAATTTGATATAACTCATCTATTAATTCTTCCTCCTTCATGCCAGCACTCGAGGAAATATCTTCAATAGGTAATTTTCTATCTATATTTTGAATAATCTGAATTCTAGTTTTTGATTTGTTGGCAACTGATTTTATAACTAAGTCAAAATGCCTTTCAATCTCATTGTCATCAACGTAATTTTGAATTAAGTCAAGAAATTCTATACCAAATTTCCTTGCTTTACCCTCGCTCACACCTACAATAGTCTTTAATTCATCCATTGTAAGTGGATATCTTGTAGCCATTTCTTCTAGGGAAGGATCCTGAAAAACAACAAAAGGAGGAAGATTTTTTTTCTTAGCAACCTGTTTGCGTAAGTCTTTCAATAAATTAAATAAGGTAGGGTCAAGAACAGTCTGGATATCATCAACAAGCTCATCATCAGACAATTCTTCTAAATAATTATGGTGTAAGGTTATGAAAAATGAAAAGGAATCATTTTCAAAGTTTTTCCATTGTGACGAAATTTTTAAGATGCCGTAGTCCTCAATATCTTTTATAAGTATATTCTCTAATACAGCTTGTCGAATAATTGAAGACCAATAAATTTTATCTTTATCTTTGCCTTCACCAAAGATTTCATTTTCATGATAATTAAAACTGCTTATCTGTTGAGATTTAATTCCGGTAATAAAATCAATCAAAGATTTAATATCTACCTGTTCTTTTAAAGTAACAATACTTTCCAAAACCAATTTTAAATCTTCACTAACATCAATTTTTTGTTTTGGATTTTTGCAGTTGTCACACATTCTTTTTGTTGAACAATCTGAAGACGAATAATTTTCTCCAAAATAGTGTAATAAAAATTTGCGTCTGCAAGTGCTTGTTTCTGCATAGGAAGCTACTTCTTGGATAAGTTGATTTCCCATTTCTCTCTCTGAAACAGATTTGTCTCTCAGAAATTTTTCAAGTTTTAGGATGTCATTTGGTGTATAGTAAGCCAAACAATAACCTTCCAGTCCATCTCTGCCTGCCCGCCCTGTTTCCTGATAGTAATTTTCAATGCTTTTAGGGATATCATAATGCACTACAAAACGCACATCTGGTTTGTCTATTCCCATTCCGAAAGCAATCGTTGCAACAATTACATCAATTTTTTCGTGTAAAAAATCGTCTTGTGTGTCACTTCTTAGCTTTGGATCTAAACCTGCATGGTATGGTGCTGACTTAATTCCATTTACCTGTAATATTTTTGATAGATCTTCAGTAGTTTTTCTATTTTGGACATAAATGATGCCCGAAGAATCTTTTTTACTATAGATAAATTGAATAAGTTGTTTAATCAATTCATCTTGTTTAGGTTTTTGTCTAATTTCATAAAAAAGATTATCTCGATTAAACGAAGAAACATATTCGTTAGCCTGGTTTAATTTTAATGTCTTAATAATATCTTGTCTAACTTTCGGCGTAGCAGTAGCAGTAAGAGCAATGATGGGTATTTTATGTTGAATAGAATCGAGGATATTTCTAATTTTTCGATATTCTGGCCTAAAATCATGTCCCCATTCAGAAATGCAATGCGCCTCATCAACAGCTATAAAAGAAATGTGAATCTGTTGTAAAAATTCGATTGTTTCATTTTTGGTCAAGGTTTCTGGAGCAACATAAAGTAGTTTAGTCTTACCTTCTATGATATCATTTTTGACTTCTTTAACCTGAGTTCTGGTTAGAGATGAATTTAAGAAATGTGCAGTTCTTTGAGAGTCAGAAAATGAACGGACAGAATCTACCTGATTTTTCATCAAGGCTATAAGGGGTGATATGACAATCGCAGTGCCTTCTAGTATTAAAGCGGGCAACTGGTAACAAAGTGACTTGCCACCTCCTGTTGGCATGATAACAAAAGTATCATTTCCACTTAAAATATTATTGATGATTTCTTCTTGAGCTCCTTTAAATTGATCAAATCCAAAATATAATTTTAATTTTTCTTTCAACACAATTTTTTCACCAACCATAATATGTAGAGGAACATTTATTTGAATAATATGGATATAAATGTAATAAATTTCGAGTGGATTCGCACTGAATTGTTTTAAATTTACAGAAATTAGATACAGATTATTTTATTGATGTTTTCATGATTATACGAATTGTTAAATTAACTTTTCAAGAGAAAGAAATTGATACATTTTTAGATTTGTTTAACTCTTACTCTGCCCAGATTTTATCGCAAAATGGATGCAGCAGACTCGATTTACTGCGATGTGAAAATCCAAAGAATATTTTTTTTACTTATAGTATTTGGGATTCGGAGGAGAGTTTAAATCTGTATAGAAATTCTACCTTATTTAAAACCATTTGGCCTCAGACTAAAATTTTGTTTGAAAAAGATGCTGAAGCCTGGACCCTGTTTCAGGATAAAACTTTTGAAATTTGAGTAAGGGAAAATTAGTATACAAAAATATATCCTCTGAAGATGAGATGATCATGCCCGGCGGCTCGAAAAGTATCAGTAACAGACTTTTAATACTTTGTTTCCTATACAATTTTAAAACTAAGATTGTTAACATCTCCAACGCTGATGACACTGTGTTATTATCAAGATTATTGTCAAATAATCGGTTTGATTTGGTTGATTGTAACAACGCAGGAACTGTTTTTAGATTTTTATTGGGAATACTCCCCTTTGTTAAGGGAAAAAAAATCATTACAGGATCGAAAAGGATGTTACAGCGGCCGATCAAACCTTTAGTAGATGCATTAATGCAGTTAGGTACACCTATACAGTATCTAGCTAAAAATGATTTTCCACCGCTTTTAGTTGGTCATATCGATTTACAGAATAAAACAAATATAGTAAATGTAGATGCTACTATGAGCAGTCAATTTACGAGTGCATTGTTGTTAAGTTTTCCCAAATTTGGAAGATCAATGACAGTTCAATTAGAAGGAAATGTGGTCTCAAGACCTTATTTGGAAATGACAATTAAACTATTGCAAGAATTCGGTGCATCCGTTTTACAGTCAGATAACCGGATAGAAGTTTTTCCGCAATTGACGGATAAGGAACAATATTTTGTAGAATCCGATTGGAGTTCTGCCTCATATTTTTACGCTCATTTACTATTGAATAAAAAAATTAATAGCTTAAAACTATTTGGATTAAGTGAAAAATCATTGCAAGGGGATTCTGTCATCAGTCAAATAATGCAATCATTTGGAATTCAAACTGTTTATAATGAGAATCATGTAAGGCTTTATCGAAGTGATAATTATATTTTGCCTGCGCATTTTAATTTTGATTTGACGAACTATCCTGATCTAGCGCCTACATTGGCGGTTGTATTAGCTGTATTAGAAATACCATCAGTGTTAGTTGGCATTCAAACATTGAAGTATAAAGAATCGGATCGGGCAACGGTATTGATGAATGAGTTAAATAAATTGGACAGTGGCATAGAAATATCTGACAATCAATTTATACTAAAGGGTAATAAATTAAAATACGAGGCAATCAAAGAATTACAATTTGAAACTTATGATGACCATAGAATGGCTATGGCTTTTAGTTTGCTTTGTTATCGGGTAAAAAACCTAAGAATTCAGAATACGGAAGTTGTATCTAAATCATGTCCAAATTTTTGGAATGAATTAAAGAAAATAGGAGTGTATCTGGAATAAAAAAAGTCGGTTTTCAAACCGACTTTTATATATTTTATCAATTGAGAATTGTTAGGACTGAGCGTTACTATGCATTTCCTCCATTATTTTCTTAACAGCTTTGGAGGTTAGAGATTTAGGTCTCTCAAGTGGCATTCCCAATGCTCTTGACCATACACCTGCAGCTAATACACCAAGAGCTCTTGATACACCGAATAAAACTGTATAGTAACTAAACTCTTTCATGCCATAATGCATGAGTAAAGCACCAGAATGTGCATCTACATTTGGCCATGGATTTTTTACCTTTCCCAAATCTTGTAAGATAGGAGGAACAATAGTAAATAATTTCCAAACGATATTTACTATAGGATCATCTTGTATATATTCTTCAGCAAAATGTCTTTGTGCAATATACCTTGGATCTGGTTGTCTAAGTACGGCATGACCATAGCCTGGGATTACTTTTCCTTCTTCCAGTGTTTTGTGAATATAATCAGCTAACTCGTCGTTAGTAGGTGTATTGGTTCCTAAATCATCAATCATTTCAAGAATCCATTTAATCACTTCTTGGTTGGCTAGACCGTGCAAGGGGCCAGCCAGAGCATTGATACCAGCAGACAAGGAGTAATAAGGATCGCTCAAGGTTGAGCCAACCAAATGTGTAGCATGAGCTGAGGCGTTTCCACCTTCATGGTCAGCATGAATGGTTAAATACAATCTCATAAGAGTTTTGAAGAATGGATCTTCAGAAACTCCCAACATGTGGGCATAGTTGCCGCCCCAATCCAAGTTTTGATCTGGTGCAATATGTTTGCCATCATGAAAAGATCTTCTATAAATGTAGGCAGCAATTCTGGGTAATTTGGCAATCAGATTCATTGAATCTTCGTAATAGGCATCCCAATATTCGTCTTTACCCATACCCTCGTCATATTTTTTTGCAAAAATACTTTCAGTTTGCAGTGATAGGATAGCCATACTGAATTGAGTCATAGGGTGAGTATTCATAGGCATAGACTCTAACATATCAAATACATGTTGCGGAACCTCTGCTCTTTTTCTCCATTCATCAGAAAGCCAATAAGCCTCTTCATTGGTAGGAATATCACCAGTCATCATTAACCAAAATAATCCTTCCGGCATAGGCTCTCTACCACCTGGAACTTTGGGAAGTAATTTTCTCAATTGTATAATGGAATGACCTCTGAAGCGAATACCCTCGTTAGCATCCAATTCGGAAGGTTCCCAAATCATACACTTGATATCTCGCATTCCTTTAAAAGCTTGATCAACTGTTACTTCACACAATTTTACATTTCCATATTGCTTTAAAAGTTCCTTGTTCTCTTGGAAAACCTGTACTGCTTTTTCTGCAAATCTTTGTTTTAATATATCCATAAAAGAGTTATAATAAATTTTGAACGAATGTTTAATCAAAAAAATATTAACAAAAATACAAAAAATTCGATTATAATGAAATTAACAATTGAACTTTAGAATGGTTTTTATCACATTTTCAAAAGTCTTAATAAATATTCACCATATCCACTTTTTTTAAATTTATTCCCCAAATACTCTAGTTGTTTCGCATCAATGAATCCCATTTGATAAGCTACTTCCTCTATACATCCAATTTTTAAGCCTTGTCTTTGTTCAATAACTTCAATAAATTGGCTGGCTTGCATAAGTGAACTTATTGTACCGGTATCTAACCAGGCAACTCCTCTTCCCATAGGCATAACCTTTAATTTCTGTTCTTTTAAATAAATCAGATTAACATCTGTAATTTCAAGCTCACCTCTCGGGCTGGGTTTGAGGGCCTTGGAGATTTCAACAACAGAGTTGTCATAAAAATAAATTCCGGGAACTGCAAAACTGGATTTAGGGGCAAGCGGTTTTTCCTCAATTGAAAGTGCCATCCCGTCTTTACCAAATTCAACTACTCCGTATCTTTCAGGATCAGAAACCTGATATGCAAAAATAACACCACCACTCGGATTGATGGAAGCTTGCAATTGTTCTTCTAGACCATTTCCATAAAAAATGTTATCGCCTAAAATCAATGCAACGGAATCATTGCCAATAAATGATTCACCAATAATAAATGCCTGAGCAATACCTTCAGGATTAGGTTGTTCTATGTAACTAAAGGAGCAACCTATCTCTGAACCATCGCCCAAAAGTTTTTGAAAATGAGGTAAATCGTGCGGGGTACTAATGATAAGAATTTCAGTGATTCCCGAAGACATCAAAGTAGAAAGCGGATAATAAATCATTGGCTTATCGTAGATAGGCATAAGCTGTTTGCTGACAGCCAAGGTTAAAGGATGAAGTCTGGTTCCTTGACCTCCAGCTAAAATGATTCCTTTCATAGCGATTTATTGATAAAGTGTTTGGTTAATTACAACACTAAAATAACCATTATTCAGAGATCTGAAACTATTAGAGATATATTTTTTGATTAGCTTTGACTGCCCATTGATCTTTCAAATTCAAGAATGATTCACTTATGAAATACAACAAGATAGAAAAAAGCTTATTAGCTATTTTTTCGATTACAAAATTTACGCATATTCTTGATTTTATGATCATGATGCCATTGGGCCCAAGGCTAATGAAAGAATTTGAAATTAGTCCGGCTGAATTTAGTTGGTTGATAGCCTCATATACTATCAGTGCGGGTGTTGCTGTGCTCATTTCAAGTTTGTTTGTAGATGGATTTAAGAGAAAGCCACTATTGTTATTCGTTTATGGAGGCTTTATTTTAGGTACTCTGGGCTGTGGTTTAGCGATAAATTTTTATACTTTATTAATTGCCAGAATGATTGCAGGTGTGTTTGGTGGTATTTTAAATGCTTTGATTCTTTCAACAGTAGGTGATTTTTTTCCTTTGGAGAAAAGAGCAGGTGCCATGGGAATTGTACTGAGTGCCTTTTCATTGGCTTCGGCTTTGGGGGTACCTATTGCTTTGTGTGTTGCCAATATGGGAGAATGGAATTGGCCTTTCTTGCTTTTGGTGATAGTTAGCTTACCCATATTACTGTCAATGTATTATATACTTCCAGATTTTAAGGTGAAAATTGTTGAGAAAAGTTCAAGTTTAGAAAACAGTTTCAGGCATAATTTCACAGATGCGGCACCTGCTTTATTTATGAACATAGCTTTGATTTTAGGACAATTTATGATTATTCCAATGATAAGCCCTTATATGGTTGGAAATAATGGCCTTACTAATAATGATTTGGTATATATATACTTATTGGGGGGCTTGGCTACGATGCTGACGGGACCTTATATAGGAAGACTTGCAGACAAAAAAGGACATTTATTTATATTTAGATGGGCCGCGATCTTTTCGCTAGTACCCATAATTTTGATTACTCAAATTTCACAAGGTTCAATTGGGCTGGTATTATTTGTAACCACACTTTTTTTTATTTTTATTAGTGGAAGAGTTATTCCCTCTGTGACCATAGTAGTATCTTCCGTATTGCCCCAATTTAGAGCATCTTTTACCAGTGTAAACACAGCATTACAACAATTCTCAGCGGGTGTCGCAGCTTTGCTGACGGGGATTTTTATTTCTGAGATGGAACAAGGAAAAAACATAGCACCCAAACTTGCAGGATTTGATTATGTAGGGTACTGTGCTTTAGGGTTAACCTGTCTTGCCATCGCGATTAGTTTCAAAATAAAAGCGGCCAAATCTTGATTTTTCCCTATAAACTATTAAATTTGATCATATTTAACCAAATTTTAACAGCATGAAGAGATTCTTTTACCTCATGTTCCCCCTTATGATGGTGAATCTTTCCTTGATGAAAGGTCAGGATTCCAGTACGGGTAGAGGTATAATAAATACTTCTTCAAAAGGTTTGAACAACCATTTTTATGGGTTAAAAATGGGGATGTCTGTTGCAACACAGTCTTGGAGCGGTTTTGAAGTTTCTCCACTTATTTCTGTTCATGCAGGAGCTACAATGGAATTTGTTTCCAACTGGAGAGATAGAACTGGTTCGGGAAGATTTAAAAAAAATAGTCTAGTTATTCAACTGGGATATCATAGAAAAGGTAGCGCATTTCGTAATGTGTTTGAAACGAGAACCGGTACTGTGATTTCTACTCCGATGAATGAATTTCACAATATTTGTCTTACGGGTTATGGTAAAAGAATTTTCAGGATCAACAAAATGAGTCAGGCTTATTTTGGATATGGCCTACAAATTTCCGGAACAGTGGCAGAGAAAATTGAGGGTTTCAGTAGAATCAATGGAGTTCAGCGTTTTAATGCAGGTTTGTTTTTAGGCGGTGGTTATGAATTTAAGTTGAACAAAGCCCCTATTACGTACTATGTTGAATTAAGTTTCAATCCTGATATTACCGATCAGTTTTTAGTAGCGCCAGGCAGCTATACTGACCCACAGTCTGGATTGAATATGGAAACTCCGGAACAGAGAGTGAAAAATTTGAATATTGATTTGTCGGTTGGTATTAAATTTGGCAAGTAAATATGATATCGGGTGAGCTCATTATGTTGTATGCTATCCCGGTTTTTTTTGTTTCTATTGCGATTGAATTTATTTGGGGTGTTTGGATTGGAAAGAATGAATACCATTTTTCCGATACAATAGCTAACCTTTCATGCGGAATTGTACAGCAACTTTTCTCCGTGGTATTAAAAATAATTGGTTTTGGCTTGTATTATTTTCTTTGGGAAAATTATCGTGTTTTCTCAGTTCCCTCACATTTCATATGGGCAGTAATATTGTTTATACTAATTGATTTTCTGTACTACTGGTTTCATCGATTTTCTCATGAGATCAATATATTTTGGTCTGCCCATGTTGTACATCATCAAAGTGAGTATTATAATCTCTCCGTAGCTTTAAGGCAATCTGCTTTTCAAACCTTTGTTTCTTCAGTATTTTACCTCCCACTCGCTCTGGTTGGTTTTTCTCCTCTACTGTTTGGTATTATTGGTACATTTCAAACTTTATATCAATTCTGGATTCATACCAAACACATAAACAAAATGCCCTCATGGTTTGAATACCTTTTTAACACGCCCTCTCATCATCGTGTACATCATGGAAAAAATCCTGAGTATATTGATAAAAACCACGGTGGAACTTTGATTGTTTTTGACCGGATATTTGGTACTTTTCAAAAGGAAGAAGCAACCGTAGTATTTGGAGTTACAAAAAATTTGAAAACCTGGAACCCCATTTGGGCTAATTTTGATTATGTCAGAGATCTTTGGGCAACCTCAATACGAAGTAAGGGGATAGGTAAATTGACTTTATTCTATGAAAGGCCAAGCGAAATGGAATCTGAAAGTTTTGGAAATAAAGAAATTCTATTGAACATATCGAGGGAATCTTTGACTCAGTTGCCCATCTATTTGCTTTTACAGTTTAGTGTAGTACTTGGTTTTTCAGTTTATTTTTTGATGTTTTATCAAAGTTTACCTAATTGGAACTTAATAATTTTACTAAGCTTTTTATTTTTCTCATTATCTGTACTAGGCTCTTTGGCAGATCAAAAACAATCAGCTTTATTGTTGGAGGGATTCCGATTATTGTTTTTAATTATCGTAGTGTACTTGCTTTTTGGTGCTGCGAATTCTCTTGTTTTTTGGATAGCGATTTGTTTTGCGGCATTATCTTACCTGGGTATACTTGTTCGTTACAAATTTAACTAATAGATTAATTTTGAATTTATTCTTATTTCCTTTAGATTTAAGGATAAGAATGTCATATGCATCATTTTCAATTTAATTGGCTCCTTTTGTGTTTACTTCTGAATTCCTTCTCTGGAATAGCTCAGGATTCCTATTCATTTTCTCCAAATCAGGATCAATGGAAAACGGAAATTGTTTATACTTCCATAGACAGGGCTTTGTTAGAGGCCGACAAGGTATACATGCTTGATCTTTCTTCTAGAATTGATGAAGATTTAAATCAATTAATAAGATTTAAGAACTTAAGGTGGTTGTCTCTTCAATCTTGTGAATTAAAAGAAATCCCAACAGCATTATTCCAACTTAAGAATCTGGAAGAGTTATATTTAGGAAATAACAGAATACAGTTAATTCCCAGTGAAATTGCTGAACTGAAGCAATTGAGATATCTTTATTTAGACCATAACAAAATTATATCCCTGCCGTATGAAATCGGGAATTTAGTTCAGCTTGAGATTTTAGCATTGGAGCAAAATCAATTAAGAGAATTACCGGAAACCATTGGAAATCTTAAAAATTTGCATTCTCTTCTTGTTGATGAGAATAAAATTGAATTTCTTCCTGAAACTATCGGAGGTATTGATTCGCTACAGGTTCTTGCTGTAGACAACAATCGCTTACAATCTTTACCCGAAAGTTTGAAGTATTTAAAACATATTAAATATTTTTTTGGACAATTCAACCAGCTACAATTGTTACCGGAAATATTCAATGAGTGGAAAAATTTGAGTTCTTTGTGTCTGGAAAATAATAAATTAGAAAAATTACCAGAATCTATAGTTCGGCTTGCAAAGCTCGAACTTTTGAGGTTGGAGCAAAATAGAATTGAAATTTTACCTGCACAATGGGGAGAGTTAAAATCTTTAAAAAAACTTTATTTACATCAAAATAAGATACAAGAGCTTCCCAGAACTTTGTCTGATCTGACTCAACTGGAAGTTGCAGATTTATCGCAAAACAAAATTCGCAGCTTGCCTGACAATTTTGGCTTATTAGAAAAACTTACAGAATTTTCAGTAGAAGGGAATTTTATTGCTCAATTACCCCCCTCATTTAAACAATTACAAAGTTTGAGAGAAATTAATTTAGATAAAAATCTATTTACGTCTTTTCCGCCTGAATTATGTGAATTGGGAAATTTAGAGACAGTTAAATTAAATCACAATCGAATTCAAAAAATAGGAGAAGAGTTTAACTGTCAGCAAGCGGTCAAATTACGATTTGTATCAATGGATAACAATCAGATAAATGAATTGAATAATGCAATAAAAACTGTAAAAAATATTGAATTTTTGTCTGTTAATCATAACGCATTAACGGAAATTCCGGATTCCATAGTTTGTTTAAAGAAGTTAAAAATTTTGCATGCAGATTCAAACAGAATTTATCAGTTTCCGAAAGATTTTTCAACTTGGGGCATAAGATTTTTAAGTCTGAAGGCTAATGAAATCTATCAGTTGCCACAGAATATTGTACAATTTCATTTATTGGAAAGGCTGGAAATGTCTGATAATCGGGTCAGTCCTAAAAACAGAAAGTGGGCTGAGCTGCATATTTCAACAGCAAAGAATACCGCAAAACAAACACAGATTGACTGGGGGTACCAGAAGGCTAAAAACGACAAATTGGAAGCAATTCGCAAAAGGAAAAAAGCCAGAAAAGTATCTTTATTGGCCAAAAGAACTGAAAAAATATCCTCTCGCAAGGAAAAATTGGCAATCAAAAGGGCGAAAAGACTTGAATCAACACAGTTAAAGACCTATAGTTTGGATTCTTTATCTCATGATAAAAGGGCTAAGACTGATTCGCTATTGTTATTGAGAAAAGCTAAAAATAAAAGAGAAAGAGATTATACAGAAGCCCTGCGTAAGGCTGAGTTGGCTTTATTGAATGCCAAACAAGCAGCTAGTACAGCAGATGAACATTTGGATGATGCAAATTTTGGGATGGATGCTGTTAGAGTAGCTGAATTGAGAATCTTACAAGTGAAAAAATGGTTGAAAGAAATTAAAAAGGCAGGGAAAAAAGGAAATTCCTCTTTGTATAAACAGTATATCAGAATAACGGAATCTTCAATTCAAATTGCTGATGAAGCTCGAATGAGGGCTTTGGATGCAGCAAAAACGGGGGATAGGGCAAGTTTTAATCTAGCCATTCAAGATACCGAAAGGTTGATAAAAGAGGCTGAAGATGCATTGAGAAAAGCTCAAAAAATGCAATAAGAATCAGTTTTATTCATATAATTGGGCAATTTTTTTATTGATAATCAACCAATTATAATAAATTGCAAAAAAATATTTTGCAAAATGTTTTATTTTCAAAAAGCTTAATTGTACATTTGCACACGATTTAGAAAGACCAGATTGCTTCGCAATAGGTTTAAATTATATTATTATTCATTAACAAAAAAACTATTGTGGATACATTAAGCTACAAAACCAAGTTTGAAAACAAAGCGACAGTGAGTCGTAAGTGGTGGGTAGTAGATGCAGAAGGCCAAACATTGGGTAGAATTGCATCTAGAATTGCCTACATGCTAAGAGGAAAGCACAAAGCAGGTTATACGCCTCATTTTGATTGCGGTGATTATATCATTATCCTCAATGCTGAGAAAATTGCTTTAACTGGAAGAAAAATGCAGAATAAAGTTTATTTGACATTTTCAGGATATCCTGGGGGTCAAAAACAAGCTACTGCTGCTGAGATCAGAGATAAAAGACCAGAGAGATTAATTGAAAACGCGGTAAAGGGTATGTTGCCAAAGGGTCGTTTGGGAAGAGCTATGTTTAAAAAGATGTTTGTTTACACAGGTACAAACCATCACCATCAAGCTCAAAAACCTGAGGTTTTAGAATTTAATTTCAAAAAATAGTAAAAGTAAATCTGAAATATGGAAATGATTAATGCCACGGGAAGAAGAAAAACTGCTGTTGCAAGAGTTTATGTAAGAAAAGGCAGCGGAGCTATTCTCGTTAATGGAGCTGACTATAAAAAATACTTTCCTGTTCTCCACGTTCAAGGAAAAGTTGTTGATCCTTTACAAACAGTTGCTGTAGAGAATCTTTATGATATCAAAGTGAATGTGAAAGGTGGTGGTGTCAAAGGGCAGGCAGAAGCTGTTCGTTTGGGTATTGCCCGTGCACTTGTTAAGATTAATGGTGAATTCCGTTCTCCTTTGAAAGCTAAAAAATATCTTACCAGAGATCCAAGAGCCGTTGAACGTAAAAAATACGGTAGACCTAAAGCTCGTAAGAGATTCCAATTTAGCAAACGTTAATTCATTGATTGTAAAGGACTCGTTCCAAAAAAAAATAATTATAAAATTATGCAAACACCTACTTATAAAGATTTGTTGGATGCCGGTTGCCATTTCGGTCACTTAAAAAGAAAATGGAATCCTAAAATGCGTCCCTACATTTTTGTTGAACGCAAAGGCATACACGTAATCGATCTAAATAGAACTTTAGAGTGTATGGAAAAGGCAGGTAATGCCTTAAGACAAATGGCAAAGTCTGGCAAAAAGATTTTGTTTGTTGGCACTAAAAAACAAGCCAGAAAAATTGTTGAAGACGCTGCCAAATCAGTTGGTATGCCTTTTGTTACAGATAGATGGTTGGGCGGTATGATGACCAACTTTACTACTATCAGAAAATCTGTAAAGAAAATGCAAACAATTGAAAGAATGCTTACTGATGGTACGCTTGAAAATATCACAAAGAAAGAGAAATTAGTTCTTACCCGTAAGCATGAGAAATTAAATAGAATGTTTGGTGGTATTGCACAGCTAAAAAATCAGCCCAATGCCCTTTTGATTGTTGATATCAGTCATGAACATCTAGCCGTTGCAGAAGCACAAAGCTTGGGAATTAAAACCTTAGCTATTGTGGATACAAACTCAGATCCAACCAAGGTTGACTTTGCTGTTCCTGCGAATGACGATGCCTCCAAGGCTATTTCTGTAATCATCAATTATCTCACTTCTGCCATCAAAGAAGGTCTTGAAGAGAGAAATAACAGTAAGGAAGAATCTCAGGAAACCGAATAATTAACCCATAAAACAAAATACTATGAGTATTGTAATTTCTGCTTCAGACGTTAAAAGATTACGTGATGAGACAGGTGCAGGTATGATGGATTGCAAAAAAGCACTCACTGAATCTAATGGTGATTTTGAAGGAGCCATCGAATTCTTACGCAAATTAGGTCAGAAGTTAAATGACAAGAGAGCTGACAGAGAGGCTTTGGAAGGCGTTGTTTTAGCACTTACTACACCAGATAATCAAAAAGGTATCGTTGTAAGAGTTGGTTGTGAGACAGACTTTGTTGCTAAGAATGAAGATTTTGTGTCTTTTGTAAACAGCATTGCACAAGTAGCCTTACAGAATTTGCCTGCAACCAAGGAAGATTTGTTGAAACTTCAACTTACTGATATAACTGTAGGCGAAGCTCTTGTTGAAAAAACAGGTGTGATTGGTGAGAAAATTGAATTAAGCAGTTACGGTAAGGTAGAAGCAGCCTATGTACTTCCTTACATTCACATGGGTAATAAAGCTGCTGTTGCTGTAGGTTTCAATAAAGTAGTTGATGCGCTTCCCACAACGGGTAAAGATATTGCTATGCAAATTGCTGCAATGCATCCAATTGCTGTAGATAAAGACCAGGTAGATTCTACCGTTGTAGAAAAGGAGATTGAAATAGCAAAGGAAATCGCCAGAAACGAAGGTAAGGCTGAAGAGCTACTTGAAAAAATTGCATTGGGTAAATTAAATGCATTTTATAAAGAACGTACTCTTCTTAATCAAGAGTTTGTAAAAGCAAATAACAAAGAAACAGTAAAGCAGATTCTTCAGTCCATAGACAAAGAACTCACTGTCACCTCTTTCGTTCATTTCGCATTAGGATAAATTGAAAAGCGTTTCTTTTGAAACGCTTTTTTTTTAAATAAAAAATTATGGCTCAAAAATTCAAAAGAGTATTATTGAAGTTAAGTGGTGAATCACTTATGGGTGATAAGGAGTTTGGTATTGCTCAACCCATGTTGGAACATTACGCACAGGAAATAAAAAAAATTGTAGATCAACAGATAGAAATCGCTGTTGTGATTGGGGGTGGAAATATTTTTAGAGGTCTTGATGCTAAATTGTCAGGGATAGAACGTGTTACTGGGGATTATATGGGTATGCTGGCCACAGTTATCAATGGTT
>CAZNNX010000001.1:35193-58970 GCA_964574485.1 uncultured Saprospiraceae bacterium
CTGTAAGCAAGTCTTTATCTCCTAGTTGTCGATCAGAGCTCATTAGAAAATTTAGGAGTCTTTACCAGGCTTATCTCCGCTATAGGTATGGATAAAATTGCTGAACCTTATATAAGAAGGAGAGCAATTCGCCATTTAGAAAAAAAGAGAGTACTTATATTTGTTGCTGGTACTGGCAGTCCTTATTTTACAACTGATTCTGCTGCTGCACTGAGAGCTTCTGAGATTAGCGCAGATGTTATATTGAAAGGTACTAGGGTAGATGGTGTATATACTGCTGATCCGGAGAAAGATCCTACAGCGACAAAATACCATACGGTAAGTTTTCAAGAGGTTATCAGTGGCAGTTTAAATATTATGGACATGACAGCCTTTACCATGTGTCAGGAGAATGATATGCCAATTATTGTTTTTGATATCAATAAGCCTTCTAATTTACTAAGAATTATTCAGGGGGAACATATTGGAACTTTGGTGCAAGGATAGTATTTTTGCTTTACATCTTTAATTCAATTATATGCAAGAAGAAATAGATTTAGTGATTGAAACCACTGAGGAAAGCATGGCAGCCTCTATTGGCCATTTGCAAAGAGAGTTACATAAAATCAGGTCTGGTAAGGCTACTCCTGATATGCTAGACGGGGTAAGGGTTGAATATTATGGTTCTGCGACTAATATCAACGGGGTAGCAAATGTAAAAGTTGAAGATGGTAGAACTTTGGTTATTCAACCTTGGGAAAAGAAAATGATTGCGGAAATTGAAAAGGCTATTTTTGCTGCGAATTTGGGTGTTACTCCTCAAAATAATGGAGAAAGTATTAGAATTGTTATTCCCCCATTAACTGAAGAAAGGAGAAAACAGCTTGTCAAGCAATCATCTGCAGCTGCTGAGCATGCAAAGGTAAGTATCCGAAATGCCAGGAGAGAAGCGATTGAAGAAGTTAAAAAGGCAGTTAAGAATGGTTATTCTGAAGATGCAGGTAAAAGTTCAGAGCAAATCGTTGAAGATATGACGAAAAATTATGTAACACAAATAGATCAAATTTTCCAGGCAAAGGAAAAGGAACTAATGACTGTTTAATCAACTTGTTTGCATATAAACTATAGAGGGAATTCCGATGGGATTCCCTTTTATTTTTGTAAGAAAATGGCAAGGGTTTTCGGACCATGCGCTCCTTTCACCAAAGTTTTTTCAATATCTGCAGTACGTGAGGCACCAGTTGTAAAAGTGAACATAGAATATTTTTCAAGATCTATTTTATGAAATAAATCAATAAGATTCGGATACAACTGCTTGCTCTCAGCAACAACAATATGGTGATCGGGTTGAATACTTTCAATTCTATTTTTACTGGAATCAAATAACAGGGTAGCTGTTCTAGAGCATATAGCTAAGCAACTCGTTAGTCCATAACTTTCCTTTGGGTCAAGAGTTTGTAAATATAATTTTATAGATTCTTGTATTGTGTTTTCATCATCATGAACGAAAAGAAATATATCCAGATTTTTACAAGCTGTTTGTAATTCAGAAATTTTGTTTTCAAAAGCATAATAATGTTCAATTTCAAAGGAAGAATCTAAAGTATCAATCTCTTTATCAATTTCTTTGGAAGAAACTGCTTTTTGAATAGATTTGAGTACCAGATCCCGATCATTATGCATTTTCTTCAGACGGATTGTTTAGGTTCTCGACAATTTCAGGATCTATTTGAATAGTTTCTATGTCGCAAGGTCTCTTCCCGATAAGTCGTTCAACGTCATCTCTGTGTAAAACTTCCTTGTCAAGCAATTCTTGTGCTAATACCTCAAGTTCTTTTCTTTTTTCTTTAAGTAAATTTTGAGCTCTTAAGTATTGGCTTTCAATAATTTTTCTTGCCTCATCATCTATAAGGGTTGCTGTTTCTTCAGAGTATGGTTTAACAAAGCTTCCTTCATTTGACATGGCATAAAATGAGACATTGCCAACTTTGGGATTTAACCCATAAACAGTGATCATGGAGTATGACATACGTGTAACATAGTCTAAATCACTTTGCGCTCCGGTGGAAATTTTATTAAAAATTATTGATTCAGCTGCTCTGCCACCTAAGGTCATACACATTTGGTCAAGCATTTGTTCTTCAGTGGTTATATGCTGCTCCTTTGGTAAATATTGAGCATAACCAAGGGCTGCCACACCTCTGGGCACTATCGTTACTTTTACAAGCGGCATGGCATAATCGAGGAACCAACCACAAATGGCATGACCAGCTTCATGATAGGCAATTACTCTTTTTTCATCTGGTGAAATTAATTTGTTTTTCTTTTCAAGACCTCCAATTACTCTGTCAATTGCATCGTTAAAATCAATTAATTCAACTTGATTTTTACCTTTTCTGGCAGCTATAAGCGCAGCTTCGTTACATACATTAGCAATTTCGGCACCTGCAAATCCAGGGGTTTGTAAGGCTAATTTTTGTGCATCAACATCAGTAGCTATTTTAATAGGTTTTAGATGAACTTTAAAGATTTGTTCTCTGCCTACCAGATCTGGTTTATCAATCGATATCTGTCTGTCGAATCTACCTGGTCTTAAGAGTGCGCTGTCAAGAATATCAGGTCGATTGGTAGCTGCTACAATAATTACTCCTTTTTCAGTGCTAAAACCATCCATTTCAACCAATAATTGGTTTAGGGTATTTTCCCTTTCATCATTGCCTTGCATTGCATTTCTGCCCCTAGCCCTGCCAATGGCATCTATTTCATCAATAAATATAATACAGGGAGCTTTTTCTCTTGCTTGTCTGAACAAATCTCTAACTCTGGATGCGCCAACACCTACAAACATTTCCACGAAATCAGAGCCTGAAATACTGAAGAAAGGAACTGCAGCCTCACCTGCAACTGCTTTTGCTAAAAGTGTTTTTCCAGTTCCAGGAGAACCAACCAAAAGTACACCTTTAGGAATTTTACCACCAAGCGAGGTGTATTTTTTAGGGTTTTTTAAGAAATCAACAACCTCCATAACTTCCTCCTTTGCCTCGTCAAGCCCCGCAACATCTTTGAACGTTACCGTCACTTTTCCGTCTTTGTCAAATAAAGTAGCCTTGGACCTACCTATATTGAATATTTGAGATCCACCACCAACTCCTCCACCGCCTACTCTGCGCATAATAAAAATCCAAAGAGCTACAAAGATTAGAAGGGGTAAAACCCAACTTAAAATTCCTCCGATTACGTCGTATCGTCTTTCGTTTTTAAGATTAATGTTAAAGGTTTTGTCACTCTTTTCTGCTCTGATTTCGTCTTGCAATTTGTAAATTCTATTTTCAAAAGACTCGTCACTTCCAATAGTCATTGTATAATGAGGAGCAGTATTAGGCAAACCCATCGTAGGTTTTGGAATATCTTTACTGTACTCTTTATTTTTTGTAAACTCATCTTTAATGAATATTTCTGCTTTTTCTTTGTTTACAACAACGATTTTCTCAAGGTGATTTGAGCGAATGATACCCTCAAGTTTATTCCAGTCTATTGATTTTGAAACAGGTTGAGTCCAAAAGAAATTTAAAGCGACTAATACTACGGCAAGTATTCCATAAATCCAGAAATAATTAAATTTCTGCCCCCCATTGCCTCCCTTTTGATTTGAATTTTGATCCATTTGTATTTAGAATGTAAAATGATAAATTTTTAAATCAGTGCTTAGTAATAACAGCGTCATTCCATAATTGTTCCAAAGCATAATAGGAACGCTTTTCCTTATCGAAAATATGTATAACAATATTAAAATAATCAATCAACATCCATGCTTTGCTATTTCTTCCTTCCATATGATAAGGTTTCTCTCCAAGGGTCTCCCAAACATTTTTTTGAACCCGATCAGATAAACCGTTGATATGAGTTGACGAACTTCCATTGCAAATAACGAAAAAATCAGAGCTTGCCTCTTTCACTTCCTTCAAGTCTAGCACAATGATGTCAATTGCTTTTAATTCTTGCAGTGCATCCAATATACAGGCCAATAAAGTATTAGAAATTTGCTTTACTTGAATTGAATTCCTTTTTTTTGCCAATGTTGATTAATTTTAAACGATTATATCACTAAATATTTAGTAAATATAACATTCGATTAATGAACAAACAATCACTGAACAGTCTTTTTACAGGGAAAGTAATGATTCAATTAGACGAAGTAGATTCTACCAATACTTTTGCTAAGGAAATTATTACAAAAACCAATCCAATAGAGGGTACTGCCATTCGGGCAGATTTCCAGACCCAGGGTAGAGGTCAATATGGCAGGATTTGGCATTCTGATAAAGCTGTCAACTTAATGTTGTCAGTAATTTACAAACCAAAATTCCTGGAAATTTACAGGTCTTTTTACCTCAGCATACTATGTAGCCTGGCATTGGAACAAAGTTTGAAACATTTTTTAGGAGTAAATCATGAAATTAGAATCAAATGGCCCAATGACATCTATGTTGATGGTAAAAAAATAGCAGGCATACTCATAGAAAATACCCTGAAAGGTCAGGTAATTGAGTACTCGATTCTAGGAATCGGGGTAAATGTCAATCAGCACCTTTGGTCGGAAAATGAATTTACGCCAACCTCCATTTATGAATTAAAGAAGCAGGAGTTTGATATAATTAGTGTAATGAATGCTTTGCTTGAATCTTTGGAAAAATATTATTTGGATCTCAAAACCGGTAAATTTGATCAATTACTCAAACAATACAATGATTTATTGTTTTGTAAAAATGAGTCAATAGAATTTACAAGATATCAAAATGGAACTATTGAAAATGGTATAATTGATCATGTTGATGAAAAAGGATGCCTGGCATTACTGACAAAGTCAGGGCTTGAAAAATTTTATATGCATCAAATCAAATGGAAACTTCCCCATAAAAAAGATTAGATTGATTTTCATCCTTATCTTTGACAAAGATCAAATGTTAAAGTTTGAAATTCTCAATTCATTTTACAAACAAGAATCGTTTAATAATTCATGATAGCATACATAAAAGGAAAATTAACTTACAAGTCGCCTACTGAGGTGATTGTAGAAACTAATGGGATAGGGTATAGAATATTTATCAGTATTTATACACACAAGCAAATTTCTCAGTTAGATGAGGTGCAATTATTAACTCATTATTTGGTCAAAGAGGACGGTCATTCATTGTATGGATTTGCAGATGGGGAAGAGTTGAATATTTTTGAACATTTGATTTCAGTATCTGGAGTAGGTCCCTCTACGGCCCGTCTTATGCTGTCTGCAATGTCTCCAAAAGATATCAGAATGGCTATTATTGCTGAGAATGAAGCTATACTAAAGTCTGCCAAAGGGATAGGGGTTAAATCAGCCAAAAGAATCATCATTGAATTAAAAGATAAATTACTAAAAGACAGCGGTGCTTTGAGTGATGCTATTGCTGCTTCTGTTCAACATGCAGATAATCCGGCAAAGGAAGAGGCTATTGCGGCATTGCAAACCTTAGGTTTTGTTCGTGCAAATATAATAAAAGCAGTAAGCGCTGTTTTGAAGGGAAATCCGCAATTAAATGATGCAGGTGAAATTATCAGACTGGCTTTAGGACATTTATCTTAAAACAGATGACATATATTGAAATAAATTGGATAAAAACTTATATTTTTGCGTTTTAGACTTAATCATAGGCCGGTTTTCATGCATTACTCCAATAAGATAAGACTTCACTTCTTTTTCTTCTCGATTTGCTTCATATTTTTGGGGCAATCAGTTTTTGCATTTGGAGGCCCCGAAAACCATCCATCGGCTATTTTTACAGAAATAACTTCTGACTCATTACCTCCCATAAGGGAGAGAAATACTGATTTCCTGCCATCTGCTTCTCAAAATCCATTTGATTTAAAAGATCCTAAAATTATTAATAAAGTAGTAGAGTACGACCCTGTTTCCGGCTTTTATGTTGTTAAGGAATTGATTGATGGACGGTATTACAGACCTGTGCTTTATCTGACTTTTCAGGAATATATGAGTTGGAAGTCTAAACAGGAAGACAGATCATATATGCGGTCCTTGTTTAGACAAAACAGAACCAGTGCAGCTGGTGATCCCATTGAACCTTACAAAGAAAGAATCAGCAATACACTTATTGATCGTTTATTTTGTGGATCTACGGTGGATGTCAGGCCTCAAGGTAATATAGATTTAACATTTGGATTTGATTTTCAGAAAATTGCAAATCCTATACTAACTGAGCGGCAACAGCTACAGGGAGGATTTAATTTTGACATGAATATACAATTGAATGTCATTGGTAAAATAGGTCAAAAACTTCAACTTTCTTTCAACTATAATACGGCAGCAACCTTTGATTTTGATAGACAGATAAAAGTTCAATATCTAACGGAAACACCATGTTCTGAAGATGATATTGTGAGAAAAATTGATGCAGGTAATGTAAATTTCCCTTTAAGAACCTCTTTAATTCAAGGCAGGCAGAACCTTTTCGGTTTTATGACCGAACTGCAGTTTGGAAGATTGAAAGTTTCAATGGTCGCTTCTCAAAGTCAGACCCAAAGGAAAGAGTTACAAATTCAAGGAGGTGCACAGCAACAAACTTTTGAGGTTACTGCTGATAAGTATGATGAGAACAGACATTTTTTCCTCTCGCATTACAATCGAGAAACCTTTGAAGACAACTTAAAGAATTTACCCCAAATCAATACCCTTTTTAACGTAACGAAATTAGAGGTTTGGATAACAAATGATCGTAATGTAACGGAAGGGGTAAGAGATGTGGTCGGATTTGCCGATTTTGGTGAAACTGAATCAGCAAATCTGGTTGATCCTACACTACTCAATGGCGCTATTGGTCAGGGTCGAGATTTAAGGGGTAAAAATTTGCCCGACAGGGATGCCAATACTTTATATTCCAGTTTGTTGGGTAACTCACAAGCGAGAGGTTTACAAACCGCCATATCAGAATTACAATCAGGATTTGGAATGACAGATGGCAATGATTTTTCAAAAATCAGAGCGAGGAAATTAGCACCAACGGAATATTCTTTTCATCCGCAGCTTGGCTTTATTTCTTTGAATGTTTCTGTTAAACCTACAGATGTTATTGCTGTAGCTTACCAATATACTTACAATGGTAAGACCTACCAGGTGGGTGAATTTGCTCAGGATTTACCAATTGATTCAGATACGCTCAACGTCATGTATCTTAAATTGTTAAAATCTGTAAGAAGGACCATTGATTTGCCCATATGGGATTTGATGATGAAAAATATTTATTCATTGGGTGCATACCAGATCAATGAAGAAGATTTTATGCTGGATGTTTTTTATCAGGATCCAGGTGGCGGAGAAAAGAGATTTATTCCAGAGGGACCTGTTGCATCTGTGCCTTTACTACGATTATTTAATTTGGATAATTTGAATAGGGCAAGAGACCCAATTCCTGATGGTCAATTCGACTATGTTCCCGGAATCACTATTTTACCTCAAAACGGTAGAATCATTTTTCCCGTATTAGAGCCTTTTGGGTCTTCTTTGGAAAAGAGTTTTAGAACAGATCCCAATGATCCCAATTCGGTTTCACCAATTGCAAGAAAGTATGTGTATCAACAATTGTACGATTCTACTGTAACCAGAGCTCGGGAATATCCGGAATTCAATCGATTTATTATCAGAGGAAGATATAAATCTAGTATTTCATCAGAGATTTCCCTTGGTGGATTTAATATTCCAAGAGGTTCTGTAGTTGTATCTGCCGGTGGTGCCCGATTGGTTGAAGGTACAGATTATAGCATTGATTATAATTTGGGTAGGATTAAAATATTAAATGAAGCTTATTTGAATTCGGGTCAACCTGTTCGTGTAACTTTTGAAGATAATTCTCAATTTGGATTCAATAGACAAGCATTTTTTGGCACCAGATTGGATTATTATATTAATGATAAATTTAATATTGGAGCCACTTTTCTACATTTGAATGAAAGACCTTTTACTCAAAAAGTTAACTACGGAGATGACCCTATAGCAAATAGTATCTACGGATTTGATATTCAATATAGTAGTGAATTGCCATGGCTTACGAAAGTAGTAGATTTTTTACCATTTTTGAGTACGAAGGAAATGTCCTCTATAACATTTAGTGGGGAGTTTGCCCACTTGTTGCCTGGCTCTCCAGATGTAATCAATCAGGGTAATGATAAAGGTGGCGTTGTATATTTAGACGATTTTGAAGGTGCTGCGAGTAATTTTAATTTAACAATTCCCAGCTTAAACTGGAATCTTTCTAGCACACCAAGAGGAGATGGGAACAATTTGTTTCCGGAAGCAAACCTGATAGATACTTTAGCCTACGGTTATAACAGGGCAAGAGTAGCCTGGTATCAATTAGATCCAGATTTACTTACCAATACACCTGCTAATGTACCCCAGGCGGATAGAAACAGTATTTATGTACGCCAGTTCAGGCAAGATGAAATCTTTAGAAACTTTACTGTGTCTGCTATACAGAGTACCTTATTGAGAACCTTTGATCTGGCCTATTACCCTAAGGAAAAGGGACCCTATAATTTTGATCCAAATTTTGACACCTTAGCGGTAGATAAACATTGGGGAGGAATAATGAGAAGCATTCCAAACAATGATTTTGAAGCAAATAATATTGAGTTTGTGGAAGTATGGATGATGAGTCCTTTTAAAGAAGGATACGGTGGTAATGGAGGTGATTTGTACATTGAATTGGGAGATGTTTCTGAGGATATTCTCAGGGATTCTCGTTTGTTTTTTGAACATGGATTGAGAGATAGTAGCACTTTAAGAACCGATACAACCAGATGGTCTAGAATTCCACGGGCTCAGGCTGTTACAAATGCTTTTGACAATGACCCCGCAGTAAGAAATTTACAGGATATAGGTTTAGATGGCTTTGATAATGAGGGAGAAAAACTCCATTTTCAAGATTATTTAAATGTGTTAGCTGCTACCTATGGAACAAATAGTCCTGAATATATAGCAGCGGAAGCAGATCCTTCAGGAGATGACTTCCTGTATTTTAGAGACGAGTCTTATGATAATGCCAGTGCCCCTCCTGGAGAGAATGCCTTGCTATGGCGCTATAAAAAGTTTAATAATCCACAAGGAAACTCATCTTCTGATCCACAGGAAAATACCACTTTTGTATCAACCTCTACCAATATTCCTGATTCGGAAGATATTAATCGGGATAACACTTTGAATGAGGAGGAATCGTATTATCAATACCATATTCCAATCAAAAGAATTGTCGGTACGGATGAGATGGAATTTACCCGTTACACTTTTGATTCCGTAGGAGTAACGTATGAGGGTCCTAATGGTACGGAAACAGTTTATTGGTATCAGTTAAAAATTCCTATTGACCAATTTTCTAAAAGAGTAGGTGGTATAAACGACTTCAGGGCTGTACGTTTTATAAGAATGTATATGACAGGATTTGAAGATAAAGCTGTTTTGAGATTTGCCAGATTAGATCTGATTAGAAATCAATGGAGACGTTATATCAGAAGTCTTGTACAACCTGGTGTGTATCTGCCTTCAGAAAATTCCAATCAAACTGCCTTTGATGTTAATGCTGTCAATATAGAGGAAAATAGTCAAAGAACCCCTTACCCATATGTTTTACCTCCTGGTGTACAGAGAGAGCAGGCAATTGGAGCTTTGCCCAACACACTTCAGAACGAACAATCACTCTCCATGAATATTCAAAACTTACAGGATGGAGATGCCAGGGCTATCTATAAAATAGTAAATTTTGACATGCGTGTTTATCAAAGACTTAAAATGTGGGTGCATGCAGAGTCCTTACCTGATTGTGGAGTTGAAAATTTACCTGGAGATTTGTCACTATTCATGAGAATAGGTTCTGATTTTGAAAGCAATTACTACGAGTATGAAATTCCGCTAACAATGTCATCCAACGCAGGTTCTGATGCTCCTGAAGATATTTGGTTGTCTGCAAACGAATTAAATTTTAGTTTGGAAGTATTGAGAAATCTAAAACTAAGCAGAGAAAATCAGGGAATAGCTCTCAACACAATTTACTCTGAGACAGACCCCAATGTACCTGCTAATTTGATTAAGATAATAGGTAATCCCGATATGGGACTGGTAAAAGGAATCATGGTTGGTATTAGGAATCCTAAAAATGATGGTATACCCAGGTGTGTAGAAGCTTGGATTAATGAATTAAGGCTGACCGGTTTTGATGAAAGAGGAGGACAAGCTGCACTGATGCGCACGGATATTAAATTGGCTGATTTTGGTCAAATCACCCTTTCAGGTCAATACCGATCCATCGGATTTGGTCAAATAGAGCAAAGGGTAAATCAGAGAAGCAGAGAGCAACTTTTGCAATATGATATTGCCGGTACCTTTAACCTGGACAAATTTTTTCCTAAGAAATGGAAATTGAAGATTCCCTTTTATGCGCAGTATTCCCAAGAAATCAAAACTCCCGAATATGATCCTTACCAGCTTGATATTCGATTGGAAGACCGTTTAAATGCAGCAAGAACTCCAGAAGCTAGAGATTCAATTCGTCGCCAGGCAGAAACTGTTCGAACCATAACCAGTTTTAATTTTACCAATGTAAGAAAGGAAAGAACCTCTAAACTTGCCCTGCCAATTGATATATCCAACTTTAATTTTACCTATGCACAGTCTGCGAATGTATTAAGATCGCCCATCATCGCAAACGAGGAAAGATTAGAACACCGGGGTGTTATTGATTACAATTATGCACCTAATCTGAAGCCAATATATCCTTTCCAAAAACTTTTTAAGAAAAAAAGTAAATGGCTGGCTTTAATTCAGGATTTTAATTTTAATCCACTACCAAATTCAATTGGTTTTAGAAATGAATTAAGAAGAAATTTCACAGAAACTACCTACAGATTTTCCGAGGATGCATTTTCAACCTGGTATGATAAGAAATTTAGCTGGAATAGAGATTATGCCTTGCAATGGGATCTGGCTAAATCTTTGAAGTTTAACTTTACAGCTACCAACTTTTCTATTATAGATGAACCCTATGGTAGAATTGATACAAAAGAAGAACGAGACACTGTTTGGAATCGAATTTTAAGTTTTGGTAGAAATAAGAATTACAAGCACAATGCTACACTTACATACACCTTACCTTTAGACAAAATTCCATTGCTGGATTGGATCAACATCAGAGCTCAATATACTACAGGTTATACATGGAGTGTTGCAAGTTTAAACACAGACTCCTTGGGTAATGTAATTACAAATTCTCATAGTCGACAAGTAAATGGTGATTTTACCTTTACCAAACTTTACAGTAAATGGAAGTATTTGAAAAAAATCAGTACTCCACCACCACCCAAAACCGAGAAGGATAAATCTTCAACCAAAGAAAAGGAAGACCCGAAAGATCCGAAAGATCCAAAACTAGCAGATAATCAAAAAGGAGATAAGGATAAAAAACCTAAAGAGAGGGAACCCTCTGTTTTTGAACGTATTTTAATACGGCCTCTGATGATTTTACAAAGAGCCCGAATTACTTACCAGGAGGATTACACAACTTCAATACCTGGATTTATGGGTCAGAGTAAATACCTGGGGCAGGATTTTAAAATATCAGGCTTAGGTGCTCCTGGTTGGGATTTTATTTTTGGATTACAACCTTTTGGAAAGGAAAGTACTACACGTTGGTTGGATAATGCTGCTCAAAAGGGTTGGATCACAGAAAATATATTTTTAAACCAGCAGGTAATTCAAACTCATACGCAGACCTATTCTGCCAAGATATCTCTTGAACCATTTGCTGATTTTAAAATTGATGTGGACATTGATAAAAATCTTACAGAAAATTTCTCTGAAAATTTTAAAATTGACACTTTCGGGGGTTCTTTCAGTCATTTAAATCCCATGCAAATGGGCTCAGTGACTGTGTCTTATTTTACTTTGAAAACTCTTTTTGACAAACCTTTGAGTAGCAATCCTGGCGATAATTCTTCTTTCAATTTTAACACTTTTGAACAGAACAGGCAATTAATTTCAGAAAGACTAGGTGATTTGTATTCTAATTTTAACAATCATGATGATAGTATAGTAAATCCTGGATTTAGAGAGGGTTTTGGCAGGTATCAACAAGACGTGCTCATACCTGCTTTCTTGTCGGCATATACTGGTCAGGATGCAAAAAATTTCCAGTTGGGCGATATTCGCGATATTTTACCTTTACCCAATTGGAAACTTACTTACAATGGACTAACAAAACTACCGCTTTTCAAAAAATGGTTTTCAAGCTTTAGTTTAACCCATGGGTATCAATCTAAATTAACAGTAAATAGTTTCGCCACAGACCTTGATTTTCAAGAGGATCCAAATCAAAAAGATCCAAATAGTTTGAATTATTATTCTACTTTTGAAATTCCAACTATTTTAATTTCTGAACAATTTTCCCCTCTGATTGGAATCGATTTTAGAACTAAAAATGATATCTCAGGTAGATTTAATTATAAAATGTCACGTAATCTTTCTATGTCTTTTGTTGATTATCAATTAAGTGAAACCAATACGGTAGATATTACGGCGGGCTTTGGTTTCAGGGTAAAAAATGTAGTATTAGGAAAGTTGTTTAAGAATCCCAAAAAACCACAAAAAGAGAAAAAACCAATTGATAAAACCAGATTTACTTTTGATTTTGGAAAGACGATTCCAAAAAATGAAATGGAGTTTAAATTTGATTTTTCTTATAGGGATGATAAAACAGTGAATCATATTTTAGATCAAAATAACCATGTTGCTACCAGAGGTATGAAAACAATCCGAATATCTCCCTCTATTGATTATATTATCAATAATAGGTTGACCTTAAGGTTATTTGTTGATTATAATCAAACGATTCCTGCTGTATCAACCTCTTTCCCTATAACAAATGTTAGGGGTGGGTTAACTGTACGTTTCTCTCTAGCTCAGTAATAGCAGAAAAATTATTTAGACTTCTTTAAACTTAAATCAAGACTTTTATGCGAATGTGTGAGAGCACCGATTGATATATATCGTACGCCGGTTTCTGCGTAGTTTCGGATATTATCCAGGTTAATTCCTCCAGATGCTTCTGTTTCGTAGCTGCCTTGTACATAGCTTAATGCTTTTGAGATTAAATCTGGTGTGAAATTGTCAAACATAATTCTTTGAAATCCACCTACATCAAGGGCATCTTTTAATTCAGTCAAATTTCTAACTTCAACAGTGATTTCTAGTTCTAGCTCATTTGTGGATAAATATTCCTTTACCTTGGCGATAGCACTTTTAATATCGCCACAGAAATCAACATGATTATCTTTTATCATAATACGATCATACAAACCATAACGATAATTCTGACCACCTCCTAAACGAACAGCTTCTTTTTCTAAAAAACGAATGAGAGGTGTTGTTTTTCTGGTATCTAATATAATCGCATTAGTTCCTGCTATTTCTTGTATATATTGCTTAGTAAGTGTTGCAATACCACTCATCCGTTGCATAATATTTAGTACCAGTCTTTCGGTTTTTAAAATATTTTGACTACTACTTTCAATTTCAAAAACCTTTTGACCATTTGAGATTTCCATACCATCTGGAATCCAAATATGCATTTGTGAATGAGGATCTATAAATAGAAAAATTTGTCTGGCAATTTCCACACCAGCAATTATTCCATCTTCTTTAACTAATAAGTGAGCTTTTCCTCGGGCTTCTTTGGGAATGCAGGCCAATGAAGTATGATCTCCAGATCCAATATCTTCCATTAAAGCTGTTTGAATAAAATTGTGTAACAAATGTTGATCAACCATATTTTTCTATTTGTGATTTCTGTCACTAAAATCAAGGGATAAACTATTTACCTTTGATATAGGAAACAATTTACAAATCTACTAAAGATTTTAATTATGGCGAATTTGAATGTTCTTCAATCAATTGTAAAAATGAAATGCCCCAGATGTCATACGGGAGATTTATATGCGGGTCCTATTACTGAAGGAATATATAAAATGCATAAATCATGTAAGCATTGCAATCAGCCATACGAAATTGAACCTGGATTTTATTGGGGTGCCATGTATATCGGATATGGGTTGAGTGGTGGTTATATGCTTTCTACTGTTACCATATTCATTTTAGCATTTCAGTGGTCTGTAAATTTTTCATTTTTAATTGCCATCCTTGGTGGTATAGTAATTTTTCCATTTGTGGCAAGGTATGCCCGTACTATTTGGATTCATATTTATGTTCCATTTGATAAAAAATTTCGTGACGAGAACAATCAACTAGATAATAACGTTAATACAGAAACTCACAAATCTTAGTCATTTATTTTTATCTTTAGTGGCAAGATCTGTCAAAAAAAGATATCAAAATGAGGATTGGAATTGTTTGTTACCCTACTTATGGCGGTAGTGGTGTAGTTGCAACTGAATTGGGTAAGGGGCTGGCCGCTCTGGGTCATATTGTTCATTTTATTACATATGCTCAACCAGCCAGGTTGGATCATTTTCATGAAAATATCTTTTATAACGAGGTACGCTTTGCTGATTATCCATTGTTTGATTATCCACCATATGAAACAGCTCTTGCCTCAAAATTGGTTGATGTTGTAAAAAATTATCAGCTGGACATTCTTCATGTTCATTATGCGATACCTCACGCCTCAGTAGCTTATTTAGCGAAGAAAATACTTCTTTCTGAGGGAATTTATATACCCACTGTGACCACCTTACATGGAACAGATATAACCCTTGTAGGTAGAAGTCCTGTTTATGAACCTGTTGTTACTTTTGCGATGAATAAATCTGATGGATTAACAGCAGTTTCTGAATCTTTAAAGAAAGATACGTTCAATCATTTTCAAATCTCAAAGCAGATTGAGGTAATTCCAAATTTTGTAGATATCTCACGGTTTAAGAGAAAACAGAATTGTAGTTACCGTAATTTTATTGCGCCTAATAATGAAAAAATTCTCATACATGTTTCAAACTTCAGGGCTGTTAAGCGAGTTGAAGATACCATTCATATTCTTAGCAATTTAGTTGGACGGGTTTCTGTAAAATTATTACTTGTTGGTGATGGTCCAGAAAGACAAAATGTAGAAATGTTAGCCAGAGAAATGAATTTAATGCATCATATTCATTTTTTAGGTAAACAAGATGCAATCGAGGATTTGTTAAGTGTTTCTGATCTTTTTTTAATGCCTTCTGCATCGGAAAGTTTTGGTTTATCTGCATTGGAGGCTATGGCCTGCCAAGTTCCTGTGGTATCTTCAGATGTGGGAGGATTACCTGAAGTGAATATAAATGGCATAACAGGATATTGTTGTAAGGTAGGGGATATTACAGATATGTCAGAAAAATCTTTTCAAATCCTTACCAATGATTCTCATTTAGAGCTTTTGAGAGCAAATTCATTAGAACAGGCTAATAAATTTTCCATTCAAAAAATCATCCCAATCTACGAGGAATATTACAAACATATCATAGATACCTTTGTATATTAAAAAAGGGTCGGATTTATCCGACCCTTTTTAATTGTATCCTAAGAGTGTTGTTTATCTAATGATCGTGATATCACCTTTTCTAGTAGATTTTCTACCGTTAACCAAAGTAAATTCGGCATAGTATACAAATACACCCGGGTTTAAAAATTCACCTTTAAATTTACCATCCCAACCATTTGACAAATCATTGGGAGTAAAATCGGAAGATTCAAATAGTAACTCACCCCAACGGTCAAATACCATGAATTTATTCACAATTTGAACATCAGTAGATCCGAATACTGTTATCACATCATTTTGTCCGTCACCATTCGGTGTGAAGGCATTAGGAACAAAAATAGATTCTCTTTGATTTACGGTAATGTTTACTGATGCACTATCACCACAACCATTATTTAGGTTGAAAATTAGTTCCGTATTTTCAAACAGATTGGCTACGTCAATATTAAAGCAATTTGCTCCGGTACATACATTTACTATAGAATCATTTCTATAATAATACCAAGATACTAAGCTGCTATCTATTTGTAAAACATTCGTGTTAGCATATACAGATGCCAAATCTCCCAGATTAATAGTTTGATCTTGGAAAGCATATACTATAATATTGGCCGGTTGAGCGATTCTGATACTATCTACCGTGAATATACATCCATTTGTATCTCTAACGGTGATTTCATAGATTCCAATGGGTAGTTCTGCATTGAACAAACTATCTGTAGTGAAAGGACCATTGATAGCATATGAATATTCATATGGTGCTGTACCTCCATAAACAGTATCTAGCAGTATTCTACCATCACTTAAGCCATAACAAGAGACGGAGTCTGTTTCAAATCTTGCAAATAAAGCTTGGGCCGGTTCTGTAATTTCTATTTCAATTGTATCTCTACAACCTCTTATGTCAGTAACCACAGCTTCGTAAACAAAAGCATCAAGACCTGTCAATCTGTTAGTTGTTGCTCCTGTGTTCCATAATACACTGTATCCTATGGATGTATTGCCACCAGCAACATAAATTTCCAGTGATCCATTATTACCGCCATAACAACTAACCTGTGATAAAATACTGTCTCTGAGTTGAATTGAATCAGGAGATCCAACTGCTATGGCATTATTGACAGCGGTACATCCATTTGCATCAGTAACTGTTACAGAATAGGGTAGATTAACAAATACACTATCTATGAAATTAGCTGTTAGGCCAGTTGCAGTTTGCGTTGTTTGACCATTTGACCAATTGAATTGGAACGGAGCAGCACCTCCTAAAGGTTGTATGGTGGATGTACCATTTGAATTTCCAAAACAAAGAACATTGGTCGAGTTGTACGGAGCCTGTAAGCCACCATTTTCAAGTATTTCAACACTAACAGGTACTTCACAAGAAGCACTGATGGAATCTCTCACTACTATTTGATAAGTACCGCCTGATAAGCCAGAGACTAATACAGGATTAGTAGTAGCTAAATTGAAGTTTTGGCCGCCATCAATTGAGTAATAATAAGAACCACTTGCCCCAGTAATGTTAATGCTGAAGTTCCCATCATTTAGGTTATTACAACTTACATGATTAACATCAATAATATTTGCAATCAATTGAGTAGGTCTGCTAATAAATATGGATCCAAAACTTAAACAACCATTTGCATCTTGAACGGTAACAGTGTAAGTAACGTTTCCTGCTAAGTTTCCAATGCTTTGATTGGTTTGACCACCAGGAGACCAATTATACAGATAGGAGCCTCCTCCAAAAGTTACACCTCCAGTTGCATTGATAGTTGCTGTACCATCATTAAATCCAAAGCAACTAACATTAGTTCCAGTCACATTGGCAATCAAAGGTGCAGGAGCTTGAAGAACTTGGGTTATAGAATCTCTACAACCATTTAAATCTCTGACTACAATCGTATGCGTTGTGGCTGTTAGATTATTGAATACTGGATTTGATTGGAATAAGTTATTGTTTATACTATAGGTATAAGATCCTAATCCACCACTAGCAGATACAGTTATAGAACCAGTAGAAGCGCTTCCGCAAGACAAATTACTAGTGTCGATTACATTGATAGTAAGATCTGTAGGTTCTGTTAAAATGATTGTATCTACTTGTGTACAGCCATTATTATCAGTTACCGTTACTGTTGTAGGAGTACCTCCCGCTAGTCCAGTTGCAATCTGTGTATTTTGTCCGTTTGACCATAAGTAGGTATAAGGCGCTAATCCAGAGGCAACAGAAACAACTGCAGATCCATCAGTAGATCCAAAACATCTCACATTAAATCCATTGTAATTCGTTGTAGCAAAAGTATTGACTACCATTGGTGGTATTGAATTAATTACTGCAGATCTCGTAATTGACCAACCATTGGCATCACTAATTATAACATTGTATGTGCCTGCTGGAATATTACTAAAGATATTGGAACTCTGTGAAACACCATTCAGCGTGTAAAGGTATGGTACGTTACCTCCATTGGCATTAATAGTTATTTCTCCTGTACTTGTTCCTGTGCAGGCTGCATTGTTAACAGTAATGCTTGCATTCAAAGTTGCTGGTTGTGTAATTGAAATAGAAGTAGTATCAGTACACCCTCTAGCATCAGTTACCGTTACTCTGTAAAAACCGGCGCATAGTCCAGATATATTTTGAGTTGTATTGCTATTCGACCAAGTGTAGTTATATGGGCTTGTTCCTCCAGTAGGATTACCAAGAGATAAACTGGCATCACAAGCACCAAAACAAGAAATAGAAGTACCATTGTAATTTGAACTTACGGATAAGACTCCTGCCTCAAGTACATTTGGTTCAGTTAAAATAACAGGTTGAATGATAAAGCAACCATTGTTGTCAGTCACGGTAATAGTGTAAACACCTGCACTTAGATTTACAAAATTACCACTCGGCTGGTTACCATTTCCAATATTGTAACTGTATGGTCCTACACCTGAATTTGCATTGGCTTGTATGGTAATTCTTCCGTTATTAGCACCAAAACAACTTGGATTAATTTGATTTACTATCGTAGCAGCAAGCGCGTTAGGCTGTGTGATACTAACAGAGCCTTGCACGGTGCAACCATTGGCATCGGTAACAATAACCGACTGAGATCCTGCTGTTAAACCAGTAGCAATAGCTGTTAGTTGTCCCGATGGAGACCATTGATAGGTATAAGGATTCGTGCCGCCAAAAGCTACAGCTACAGCTCTACCGTTAGATCCTGCATTACAGGAAACTGCCTGTGTCATCGACACAGTTACACTTAGAGGGGCTGGATCATTCAGAGTTACGTTAACCGTGCGCAAACAACTTTGTGCATCGCGAATCGTCATAGGATAAACACCGGCACACAGATTGTTAAACACACCATTGTTTTGGAAAACAGCACCATCATTTGAATAACTGTATGGTGAGGTACCCCCCGTAGCACTGATTTGAATCTGTCCATCACAAGCCTGATTACAGCTCGGATTCACCTGAGCTACTAAATTCAGCACAATGACTGCCGGCTGATTGATAATCACTGGAATATTAGCCTGACAACCGTTGGCATCTCTCACCGCAATGGCATAATTCCCTGCAGTTAAGCCTACAAAACTATCTGTTGTGGTGAACGCTCCCCCCTGGAATGAATACACATAAGGGGCAGTACCTCCACTGGCTCCAACGTATACAGAACCATTGTTGCCTCCAAAGCAAGTTACATCCGTTTCATTTATGATAATTCCTTGCAATTGAGCAGGTTCAAATACAACTGCAGTTACTGTATCCTGACATCCCAAATTATCCCTTACAATGATATTGTAATTCGCCCCTAAAACTGTTCCTGCCAAATTATTAAATGTCACCTGATTACTAAAGCTTAGTCCTCCATTGATCGAGTAAATATATGGAGCTACACCCCCTGATGCACTAACGGTTATAGTACCATTGGCCACACCAAAACAAGTTGCATTTGTAGTTGTATTTACTGTAATATTCAAAGGTCCCGGACCTATATTCGTTATCGTTACACAAGCACTTTGTACACAAGTATTGACATCTGTTACGGTGACACAATATAACCCACCTGCTAAACCAGTTGCTACAGCTGTATTCTGACCATTTGACCATTGATAGCTATAGGGAGCTGTGCCGCCAGCGACAGTTACCTGTGCTGATCCATTGGCGGCATTGTTACATGTATTAAAATTATTGGCCAATACGGATGTTGTTAAGGTAAGGGGTGAATTTTGTGCAATACTGGTACAAACCACCTGCTGACAATTATTTCTATCACTTACTGTCACACAGTAGGAGCCCGCTGCCAAATTACTGAAGTTGCCATTGTTCAATGGACCATTTCCGATATTGAATGTGTAGGGTGCTGTTCCTCCTGCTGCAGTTACCTGGAATGATCCCGTTGTGGCACCGGCGCAACCTATATTAATTTGATTCACAATACTGGCAGTTAAGGCAGTAGGTGCTGTTAGTGATATAGAGGAGAAAGCTCTGCATCCAAACTGATCCGTAACTGTTACATCATAGGCGGCAGCACACAAGCCCGTTGCGGTAAAGGTTGTTTGTCCGTTAGACCACAGAAACTGATAAGTTCCAGAGCCACCGGATGCTACTACAGTAGCGGCTCCATCACAATTGCCATTACATGATATATTTTGACCATTATAGTTTGAACTCACTGCAATGGAACTGATTACCAAAGATGGGTTGCTGTTGATTACAAAAGGCACTGTTGCGGTACAGCCACGGGCATCTGTTATGGTAGCCACATAATTTCCTGCGTTCAGGTTATTGAAGTTGCCATTATTTTGATTTCCAGTCCCGATACTGAAGGTATAAGGTAAGGTGCCTCCATTGGCGCTAATCGTAGCTGCACCTGTGGGATTTCCATTACATACAACATTGGTTGTACTTACCAAGGCTCCTGTGAGTAGCGCTGGATTAGGTATCGATACAGTTGCTGTAAACGGACAAGCATTGGCATCCGTTACGGTGACAGCATAATTTGTTCCGCCGCAAAGACCTGTTGCTGTAAAACTTGTTTGGCCGTTGGCTGACCATAAGTAGGTATAAGGCGCTACACCACCAGAAGCGGCAACTGCTGCGGCTCCGTTACAAGCATTGTTACAACTTACCTGCTGCGTGAGTGCCGCGATAGCAGAAATATTTGTAGCAGGCTCTGTGATTGTTGTACTCACCGTTGTAGCACAGTAATTTAAGTCTTCTACCGTTACAGTGTAGGATCCGGCTACCAGATTATTAAAGGTTGTACTTGAGAAGGGACCCGACCCAATATTAAATGTGTATCCTGCGGTTCCGCCTGAAACACTTACGCTGAATGAGCCTGTATTATTGCCACGGCAAAGAATATTTGTTTGAGCAGACACTGCTGCGGTGAGTAGAGTGGGTTCAGTAATTTCTATGCTATCTGTTTTAATACAACCACCTGCATCGCTGATTGTGACTGTATAAGTACCAGGGCACATACCGCTCAATCCTACAGAGGTTGCTCCTGTACTCCATAGATAGCTATAGCCTGCTGTTCCACCAGAGGCATTTACGCTGAAGGCAGCATTACATGCTCCAAAACATGATATGTCCAGACCATTGTAGAGCGTATCGTTGTCGACCGCGACACTGAGGAAGGTAGCTGGTTCTGTGATAATGACTGATGAAAAGGCCGTACAGCCGTTTACATCCGTTGCCGTTACAAACTGGAAGCCGGCGAATAAACCTGTTGCCAATGGTGTTGTGGCGCCAGAGCTCCATAGATAAGTGATAGCTCCTGTACCGCCATTTCCTAAGGCTGTGGCTGTCCCATCGTTTCCTCCGTTACAGGTAACACTTGTTGAGGATATTACCGATACAGATACAGCAGAAGGTTGTGACAAGGTTATACTTGTAATACCCGGGCATCCGTTGGCATCTGTAATGGTAACCCTGTATGTTGTATTGGCACAAAGACCTGTAGCCGTGGCTGTATTTTGATTATTTGCATTGGCTGACCATTGGTAGGTATAAGGTAAGGTTCCTCCCGATCCGATAGCGATGGCGCTACCATTACAAGAACCATTACAGCTTACTTCCTGGCCATTATAGTTGGAACTAACCGCAGCTGAGGCACTTACGCCAATCAGCGGTTGGCTGATGCTGATGTTATTGACAGCCTGACAGCCATTGGCATCGCTTACACTCACGATATAATTTCCTGCAGCCAGACCTACGGCAGTTGCTGTTGTTTGTCCATTGGACCAAACAAAACTATAGGCGCCCGTTCCGCCTGCTCCCTGTGCTGTTGCACTACCATTGGCAGCGCCAAAGCAACTGGCATTTACGGAAGATGGTATGCTCGCGGAAACGATGGAAGGTTCTGTCAGCGTAGCACTTGCTGAAGCCTGACAGCCATTGGCATCTGTAACCGTTACGCGATAGACACCTGCGCTGAGGTTAATCAGGCTGTCATTGTTTCCGGCCTGAGACCAACTGTAGCTATATGGGCCTGTACCACCTGAGGGGAAGGCTTGTATGATACCATCTGCATTTCCATTACATGATATTTGTGCACCGTTGTAATTACTTACAACAGAAGCTACTACTGATACGGGTGTAGCTGGCTGTGTTACGACAGCGCAAGCTGCACTTAAACATCCATTGACATCGCTAACGGTAATACAGGCATTTCCGGCATTCAGTCCTATCGCGGTGCTTGTAGCTGAGCCATTGTTCCATAAATAGGTATAGGTGCCTGTTCCGCCACTTGCGACGGCAGTTGCTGTGCCATTATTTCCTCCGTTACATGAAACGGCTGTGGTACTTATGCTAACACTGATAGCTGAGGGGCTGCTGATTGTCACCGTTGCAATAGTACGGCAATTATTTGCATCTGTAACGGTAGCTACCGTTACTCCCGCAGGCAATCCGTTTACTGTTGCTGTATTTCCTCCATTTGACCATGCATAGGTATATGGACTTGTTCCTCCGACAACATTTACATTGGCACTTGCATCTGCAATTCCAAAGCAGGACACTTGTGATCCGTTATAATTCGATGTAACGTTGATGGTTGCAGAAATTACAGCAGCGGGGGCGCTAATGGGCGCAATACCACTGATTCTACATCCTCTAAAATCTGTTATTGTAACATTGTAGGCGCCAGCTCCTAATCCAACTGCTGTACTTGTAGTCTGTGATCCACTCGCCAGATCCCACAGATAACTATACGGACCAGTTCCTCCACTTACACTTGCTGTAGCGCTTCCGTTCACACCGCCATTACAAGACACATTTGTTGTACTTACGGTAAGAGATAGGGCACTAGGTTCTGTGATGGTAACAGAGGTCGAAGTTGAACAGCTATTGGCATCACTTAGGGTTGCTGTGTAAACACCTGCTATCAGTCCGCTTGCCTGTGCGGTAGTCTGGCCGTTGGACCAAACATAGCTATAGGCTCCCGTTCCGCCAAAGCCACTCAGGGTTGCAGTTCCGTTATTTCCACTGTTACAGAAAACATTGTTATTCACAGTTGCTGCTATTGTTACGGGACTGGCAGGTTGGGGTATGTTGGCGGATGTTACTCCGATACAACCATTCGCATCTGTTACTGTTACAGCCAGGGGACTTAATGCGGCAGATAATCCTACCGCGGTTGCATTCGTCTGGCCATTGGCCCATAAATAACTATATCCTCCAGTGCCACCATTTCCACTCACCGTTGCACTGCCGTTTGCTAAGCCGTTACAGGTAGCACTGACGATATTACTGATTGTTGCAGTAACGCCACTAGGTTCGCTGAGGGTTACGCATGAAGATATTCTACATCCCAAAGCATCTGTAATGCTGACACAATAGCTGCCTTCGGGTATATTGTTTAGGGTTGGGGTAGATACAGCTCCCACTGACCAACTATAAGTATAGGGCGCTTGTCCGCCTGATACCGTAGCTGTGGCAGAACCATTTGTTCCATTAAAACAACTTACAGGGCTTGTGCTGATATTCAGTAGCAATCCTGCTGTAGGTTGTGTAATCACAAGGGAAGTGCTTACCGAACAGCCATTTAGATCTGTTGCTGTAACACTGTAAGATCCTGAACTGACATTGCTCAATACTGAACCTGTTTGCCCGTTCGACCATTGATAATTGTATGGGCTACCGTTACCTCCACTAGCCAGTACTACCGCAGCTCCCGTACTAGCTCCAAAGCAGATTACGTTCGTTACACTTGGTATACTGATGTTTACGATGGG
>CAZNNX010000002.1:0-33634 GCA_964574485.1 uncultured Saprospiraceae bacterium
ATTATGGGATACAAAGTATTCCAACCTTAATACTATTTAAAAATGGAGAGGCAGTATGGCGTGTATCTGGTATGCAGTCTACTCAACAATTGGTAGATGTGATTGCAAAGCATAGCTAATTTTACCATTTTTTTGCCTGATTTTCCATATATAAATCTAAAATTACCAGAGCTGCCATCGCTTCAACTATAACCATTGCTCTGGGAACCACACATGGATCATGCCTGCCTGTACCGGCAAATGACAGCTCTCTGCCCATTTGGTCAATTGTATTTTGTGCCTTTGCAATGGTGGCAACTGGTTTAAACAAGGCCCTAAAGACTATGTCCATGCCATTGCTTATACCACCTTGGATGCCACCAGAGTGATTTGTTTTTGTTTTGATTCCCTCATCCGAATGATTAAAAAGGTCATTATGTGATGAACCCGTCATGTGTAGAGAGTCAAACCCGGCTCCAAAATCAATTCCTTTGCATGCATTTATACTTAAAATAGCAGATCCAAGAAGGGCTTGCATTTTTTCAAATACGGGCTCTCCCAAACCAGCCGGACATCCCTGTATGACACATTTGATGGTGCCGCCTACACTATCACCCTCTCTTTTTACTTTTTCTATCAGCTGCAACATCTGTTGTAGTGAACCCGAGTCAGGGCAGTTAAGCTCATTGCTAAAGGCAAGGGGCCAGTTGTAATCTACATAGCTTCCCTGCATTTTAATATGGCCAATCTGTTCTGTATATGAAAAAATTTGAATTCCTTTTTCTGCTAATAATTGTTTGGCTACGGCACCGCCAATGACCCGGTTTATGGTTTCTCTTGCAGATGCCCTGCCTGAACCCCGGTGGTCTCTCAATCCATATTTTTGAAGGTAAGTGTAATCTGCATGTGAGGGTCTGTAAATCTGATCCCATTCTTTGTAATCTTCAGATTTGGCATCCTTGTTTTCAATAAAAAAGCACAAGGGGGCACCCGTTGTCCTTCCTTCAAATAGTCCGGAGATTACCTGTAACTCATCCATTTCTTTTCTAGGGCTGCTCAAGTCTGATTGACCTGGTCTTCTTCGATTCAATTCTTGCTGAATTTGTTCTAAATTAAGCCTGATATTTGAAGGGCAACCATCAATAACTACACCCAAACCCGCGCCATGAGATTCGCCAAAACTTGTTATTTTAAAAATTTTACCAAAAGTATTACCAGACATTTTATTTAAGTTGCTTTGTGTATGGATATATTATATCTGTTAGAAATAAACCTTGCGGGGGTACAGACCAGGCCCCTTTTAAAAGTCTCTTTGATTTGATATCCTCTTGAATTTTAAAGAGATCTATTTTGTTTTGACCTACCAACAAATGCATGCCTACAATGAGACGAATCATTCCCCTTAGAAAACGATTTGCACTGATTCTATACTCCCATTGATGGTTGTTGAAATACCATTGGGATTCGAAAATCTGACAATTTTTTGTCTTTACATCTGTTCCTGATAAACAGAAGGAGTCGAATTCTTTTATTTCCAATAAAAAATGAGCAAAGGCCTCCATTTTATCTGTGTCAATTGTATCGGCATATGGAAAGAAAAAAGCTGTTTCCTGGCGAAAAGGATTATTTCTTGTATCAATTTGATAAATATAGGTTCTGGAAATAGCATCAAATCTGGCATGACAATCTTGTTCTACCTGATAACAACCATAAACCACAATATCTTTTTTTAATAAGCTGTTCAATCTTTTGACAAAATCACTGGGAAATTCATTTTCGTAATCAAAGTGAGCGTAATAATTTAACGCGTGAACGCCTGTATCGGTTCTGCCACAGCCTACAATTTCAACGGGCTCTCTTAAAAGAATTTGTAAAACGGATTCAATTTTCTCCTGAATGCTAAGATGTTGTGGTTGCTTTTGAAAACCATAAAATCGAGTACCATTATATGCCAATTCTAAAAAATACCTCATGGTTTATTTTTTACTGTTGGACGAATTCTCATTTCAATAAGAAAAAAAATAATAGACATTAGAATTCCAAAAATCATTCCTCCTAAAACATCTTCGATGAAGTGTTGGCACAGGTAAATCCTTGCCATTCCTGCTAAGCTTGGGGCAATGATGATAAGCCATCTCCAACGGGGTGAAATATCAGAATAGAAACAAACCAAACTGAACAAAGTAAAGGCTATTGCCGTATGTCCCGAGGGAAAACTACTCGTCCAGCTACTCGTAACTTCCACATCCGGAACAAGTTCAAGAAAACCGGGTTGATGAAGAATTTCATTGAAATACTTTATAGGGCGTGGATGTCCAAAGTAGTTTTTCAGATAGGGCACAAGGGCCAGCGTACTAAGACCCGCCAGACCAATTGTTATCGATTGCCGGTATTTTTTTAATAAAATGAATGAAAAAATTATGAGTAGAAAGGTATATATTTCTCCTAAATAGTTAACTACAATGAAGAAATTATTCAGAAAAGCATTTCTGTGCGCTGAAAAATAAATCAGTTCATAACCCTTGGGGTAGTTATAACTCCAAAGAAAACCCAGGACTAACAATAACAGAAAGCTAATCAGATAATACACATTGTTTTTGAAAAAACCAGAGATCATTTTCTTTTGAATTGAAGCTGTGGGAATCTAAATGAAAAAAGAGGGCGATCTGCAAGAGCTTTATAGGTGATAACAAAGGCGATCGGTAGTAAAGCCCAGATGGGTAGCCAAGACCCAACCCAGGTAGTCCAAACATTACCCGTAGCTAACCTTTCTCCGGTAAGGTGAAGGACAAAAAATATCATAAAGAACACGAAGGAGATAAAAATGGGCCAGCCAAAGCCACCTTTTTTGATAATAGCCCCCATGGGCGCACCAATAAAAAGAAAGAGCAAGCAAGCAAATGAGAAAACAAGTTTTAAGTGCATTTCATTTTCATGAGCGGCAATTTCCTCTTCAATTCTAGGTCTGGATTTTATAAAGTTTTCAGCCTGCATTTTAATATTTCTGACATGAGATTGCGCTCTTTGAAATATAATCCTCCTTTCTTCAGTCGGAAAGGCATCGGAAAATTTGGCATACTGTGCACTTTGATTCATCTCAAAATCAGGAGCAAAAATAGGAGTTTTATCAGCATTGGTTTTTTTTCTGAAATAAAAAAAGGAAACCAGACTCTGATTGAAATCTTTGCTCCGAAAGGCAGCCTTCATTTTGATTGTGTCAATGCTTTGTTTTAGTTGCATAAAACTCATCAAAGAGTGGTGGTTTTTGAATAGTTCTTTATCGGTCTCAGAAAAGTTAAATTCACTCAAATCCATCACAGTACTGTATTCGCTAAATTGAGTACGCATGTAAGGAAAATAATTGGCGGCATTTTTAGTATTCAATTGAATATTTTCAAATCTGATACCCTTCTGAAGTTGAATTGTAAGAAAACGTTTGTCGGGGCTTATTGTAAGCTTCCCTTTCTCTGCATTGGTTTGGTTACTGTTTCCGTTGTATTTGGAATGATCGTAGATGCGCACTTTGCGAATTTCACTTGAACTTTTATCTTTTGATCCGATATAGATGACCAATGTTTTAAAGTCATGATTAAACTGTCCTTCCTCCAGGTCCAGTGCTGGTTTTTGACGTCTGATATCATACAATCTGGTTTTAAATTGCAGGGCACTGACAGGTATCAAATAATTTGAAAAAAGAAAGGAGGCTAATCCTAAAAAAGTGCATACCAAGATCAAAGGCCTAAGAATTCGAATTAATGAAATTCCGGAAGATTTCATACTGGCGAGTTCGTAATTTTCAGCCAGGTTTCCCAAAGTCATGACTGAGGCAATCATCACACCAAAAACCAAGCCGCGGGGAACCATTGCAAGGGCCTGATAAAATAACAATTCTAAAATTACATGTATTTCCAACCCTTTGCCAACAATGTCATCTATGTATTTCCAGAGAAACTGCATGTTGAAAATAAATACAGCAACCAAAAACCATATGATAAGCGGCGGAATAAAACTCGTAATAAGAAGTTTGTCTATTTTCTTCATTGAACAGTAAAGAAAAAGAAGGGAACCCGAAGGTTCCCTTGATTAAAATCTTTTGCTATTTGAAATTTCTTTGTAAACCCATACGCCGATAAAAGCCAGACCTATAAGACCCAGAATCAGGCCTATAGTGCCAACGATACTTCCAAAAAAGGCTAGAATAATTGCAATGAGTACCAATCCCACACCAATAGGTAACCAGCCTTTGGGAATGAACTCATTTTTGTTAGGTTTTACATTTTTTTCTGCAACTATCTTGTGGTGTTTTACTGCAGATTTTTGTAGGGTATGTTTATCTTTTTTCCATTCTGTATTTTTGTTACTATGACCAACAGCAGCAAAGGCAAGGTTTGAACTAAAAATCAGAAAGCTAAGAGAAAGAATATAGACGATAATATGCTTCATATTTGATTAAGTTTGGGATATAAGTCTACAAAAATGAACAAAAAAGGCGGTATTTCCAAACATTATTTTACGAAATCCTAGTTTTCAATTCAGTATAAAAATGATAAAAGTGTGGCAGGGTTTGAATGCCTTTGTAATAATTGAATAAGCCAAAATTTTCATTAGGAGAATGTATGGCATCAGAGTCAAGACCAAATCCCATTAACACCGTTTTTACACCGAGTACCTCTTCAAATAATGCCACGATGGGAATTGATCCACCCGCCCTTGCCGGAATAGGTTCTTTACCAAATGTTTTTTTGTAGGCCAAGGCGGCAGCGCGGTATTCTATTCCATTAGTTGGAGTTAGAACGGGTTCTCCACCGTGGTGCGCATTCACCTTAACTTCTACGGAATCAGGAGCAATTTTCTTAAAATAACTTTCAAATAAGGAGGCAATTTGTTCAGAAGACTGATTCGGTACCAAGCGCATTGAAATTTTTGCAAAGGCTTTTGAAGGCAAAACCGTTTTGGCGCCTTCTCCCGTATAACCACCCCAAATCCCATTTACATCTAGAGTAGGACGAATAGAAGCTCTTTCCAATGTGGTATAGCCTTCTTCGCCATGTACATTTTTGATGTCAAGGGATTTTTTATATGAATCTAATTGAAAGGGAGCCTGATTCATTGCAAATCTTTCCTCTTCAGATAATTCTAAAACCTCATCGTAAAAACCATCAATGGTTATATGTCCCCTTTCATCATGTAACGAGGCGATCATTTTACAAAGTATATTGATTGGATTAGCTACGGCACCACCGTAAGTACCCGAGTGTAAATCTCTGTTGGGACCTGTAACTTCTACTTCCATATAGGCGAGACCTCTCAATCCAGAAGTAATCGATGGCACATCATTGGCAATCATAGAGGTATCTGAAATCAAAATGACATCACAGGCCAGTTTTGTTTTATTTTCCTTGATAAATATGCCCAGATTGGGAGATCCGACTTCTTCTTCACCCTCTATCATAAACTTGATGTTGCAAGGAAGCTCATTCGTTTTTGACATCATTTCAAAGGCTTTGAAATGCATGTACATTTGTCCTTTATCATCACAGGCACCTCTGGCAAAAATGGCACCATCAGGGTGTCGGTCTGTTATTTTAATTACAGGGTCGAAAGGACCTGATGTCCATAAATCGAGTGGGTCTGGAGGTTGAACATCGTAATGGCCATAAACTAATACAGTGGGCAGTTGAGGGTCAATTATTTTTTCACCATATAAGATGGGGTGGCCCTCAGTAGGACAAATTTCTACAAAATCAGCGCCAGCATCCTGGAGTTTTACTTTTAAATTTTCAACGCAAACCCACATATCATTTTTATGATTAGAGTTGGCACTTACAGATGGAATGCGAAGAATTTCCATTAATTCTTCAAGAAAACGGTCTTTGTTAGCTTCAAAAAAATCGATTGCTTTCATAGGTATAAATTTATACTTGGGGCAAAATGGCAATGCAGGATATCTCTACTCGAACACCTTTGGGTAAGGCAGCAACCTGTACGGCTTCCCTTGCTGCTGCGGTATGCTCATCAAAATAGGTTGCATAAACGCTATTGATAGCGGCATAGTCATTCATGTTTGTCATGAAAATAGAACATTTAACGATATGACTAAAATCCAATTGGGCCTGGTTTAGAATAAATCCAATATTCCGCATTACCTGATTGGTTTCCTCTTCAATACTGCCACTGATGATAATACCTCCCTGATTTTGATCAATTGGGATTTGTCCGGAGATATAAAGCATGCCATTAGCTGCTACCGCCTGGCTGTAAGGTCCTACTGGAGCAGGTGCCATAGTGCTGAAAATAATTTTTTTCATAGGAATGAACATTGTTAATAAACTAAAAAAGCTCCACATGCATTCAACATGGGAGCAATTGAATATTTGAAAAGAATATTATTCTTCTGTACTGATTTCAGCTTCTGTACCAGTTACACTTACCAATGCCTTTCCACGATAGAAACCACAAGAACCACACATGTGGTGGGTTAATTTAGGACTTCCGCAGTTGGAACAACTTACTACATTGGGGGCCTCAATTTTATAGTGAGTGCGACGCTTATGTTTACGTTGTTTTGAGATTCTGGTCTTAGGATGTGCCATGTTGTATTAATTTAACTTTATAAAATATTTTTAATCTAGATTCAAATCTTTCCAAATAGAATTTCTTTTTTCTTCATCTTCAGCTGGTGTAATTTCCAAATACTTTAATATTTGTGCATCACAGGTATATTTTTCATGAATATCGACAGGATGTGTTTTTCTTAAAGGGAGAGAAAGCATGATGGAATCGTAGAAAATGCCCGCTACATGAATGGAACTATCCTTGAAGGTTTTGTACATAATCTCGCTTTCATCAGCATCCTGAGGAATCTCAGAAACAAATTTTACGATCATATGATCTTTCCCCTGAATAGGTAAATCAAATAACTCATTACACAAATCACAGTTTGCTTCAACATGTCCTTTCCATTTGTACGAAAGCTCTAACATATTGTCATGCTTGTCGAGAGCCAAACGGAGTTGGATATTCATTTTTTGAACCAGTGGCTGGGTGAAGATGTCAAGAAACTTGTTGTTTAATTCAAAATCAAAATGATGAATTCCATTTTTCAAACCAACATAATGTATGGTGTAGGTCGTTGAGGCAGTCATGATGTTTGATTTTCAAGAAACGCGTGCAAAGTTATTACTTTGTTTTTGAAAATAAAAATGATTTCAAAAATAAACCTTAAAAAGGTATATCTTCAGCGTGATTAATGTTTAGTTTAGATGAAAAAGTAGGAGCTTGAGGATTATATCCTAAATTACCGATAAAATCGTTTTGTTGCAGGTTTCGGAATACCTCATCTTCCAAATTGCCAAAAAGAGCATATTGTCCATCCCATTTAAGAGGTACGGTTTCTAAAGCTCCGTTTCTGTGTTTAGCAATGATGATTTCTCCGATGCCTTTCAAAGAATTTCCTTGTTCATCTGCCACAATCCCATAGTATTCTGGTCTGTAGATAAAGGTAACAATATCCGCATCCTGTTCAATCGCACCGGATTCCCTTAAGTCGGAAAGTTGTGGTTTTTTTGATCCGCCTCTGGTTTCCACTGCTCTACTCAACTGGGATAGTGCAATTACTGGAACGCTTAGTTCTTTTGCCAGGGCCTTGAGGGATCTTGAAATATTTGAAATTTCTTGCTCTCTGTTTCCGGATTTATCTCCACCGGCTGTCATAAGCTGGAGATAATCAATAACAATCAGTTTTATGTCATGTTGCATTTTCAATCTGCGACATTTAGCACGCAAATCAAAAATAGATATACTGGGTGTATCATCTATGAAAATGGGGGCATTGGAAAGTTTATCCACGACACTGTGTAGTTGCTGCCATTCATAATCTTCCAGTTTGCCTTTTCTTAATTTTTCAGAGGGGATCTGGGTTTCCATGGCAATGAGACGATTTACCAACTGAACGCTGGGCATCTCTAAAGAAAAGAAAGCCACGCCCATTTGAAAGTCAACTGCCGCATTTCTGGTTATCGCTAGGGTAAAGGAGGTCTTTCCCATACCGGGACGGGCTGCAACAATAATCAAATCGCTGTATTGCCAACCTGAAGTCACACGATCCAATGCTGTAAATCCTGAAGGTACACCCGTTAATCCATCTTCTTTTTTGGATAGCTCTTCAATTTGTTGGATGGCTTTGTTTACCAGTGTACTCATACTTGCATGGCCGCGACTCAGATTTTTTTCAGTGATTCCAAATAAATTTTGTTCGGCCTTGTCCAACAAATCAAAAACATCAGTAGTTTCTTCATAAGATTCCTTAATTACATCAGTCGATACTCTGATCAGTTCTCTTTGTATGAATTTTTGAGCTACAATGCGGGCATGAAATTCAATATTGGCTGTTGAAGCTACTTTATTTGTTAACTCAACCAGATAAAAGGGTCCGCCTATATTTTCAAGCTCACCCATTTGCCTCAATTCCTCGGTTAAAGTAAGTAAATCTACCGGCTGACTTTTTTCAAATAATTGAATAATACCCTTAAAAATTACCTGGTGTGCTTCAATATAAAAACTTTCTTTTTGCAGAATGTCAACTACTGTTGTAAGTGCATCTTTGTCCAGCATTAAAGCTCCTAAAACAGCTTCTTCAAGAGCCCTTGCCTGAGGTGGAACCTTGCCGTAAACTAAGTTGGAATTTAATTCTCCACTTGATTTTCTTTTGATATTTCTCGAGTTGTCTTTGTTGTTTAAGGCCATTGTATCTGATGCGATAAGGGTGATTTGTCTTCTATTTCTTTTACAAACTTAACAAAAAAAAAGAGCTTTGAAGGAATTTGGAATAAGAACATTATATATTTTTTTGATTGTAATAAACTCAGGGTAAGCATACTCTTTTTCAATCATTAATGTTATTTTTGTGGTTCTTACTTAAAGTTGCTGTGAAAAATTTTTTAAAATTCAGTTTTGTTTTTTTGTGCTTTCTTTCTTGGCTTTTTTTATGCCGTCATATTTATTTCTGCCAGGTTTTGGGCAAATGTGAATCCAAAGAAAAGAGCGAGAAAGTTTGGGTAAAAGATATTGCCATGACATTATCTGTTAGTGTTGACAGTATACTTGTCTTGGATAGCCTGCCTGAATTTGAATTTGACCTTGATGCCGATAGTTCCCAATTACAAGATGTTCATAAGATTGCCCTGATGCGTATGGCAGATCTCTTAAAAAAACAACCGAATGCTCGTCTCCATATCGTGGGAAGATATATGGATTCTGAAAGTAAAAAAGGATACATTAAAAATTTAGGCTTGGCAAGAGCCTTGGTTGTTGCAGACTATTTAAGTTCAGAACTCAAAGTTGAAGGCAGCCAATTGATTACAACAGGAGAGCTTATCAACGATAGCTCACTGATGCGGCCTATTGTTTTTGACCTGACGGGTTATTTTCCTGACTCAACACTTTTATTTGAAAGAGAAGATGAAAAATTCAGAATGCAATGGATTGATTCCCTCACGATTGTGTCCTATAATCAAGTATTGGGGAACTTTTCTCAGGATGAAAAAAAATTCAGGGCAACCCCTTCATTTTTGGATTTGGTAGATAAACTAAAATTGATAACCAAAAGAGATAAAAAATTAAAAATAGAGGTGATGGGTCATTCTTTTAAAGATGAGGGGAAAAATCAGGAAGCAATCTCTGAGGAATATGCAAAATCAGTGGCTGATTTCCTAAAGTCAAAAGGAATAAAAGCCTCAATAGAAACTAAGGGTTTCGGGAATGAAAATCCATTATTTAATGAATTACAGTCTGATAAAAGTATTGATTTTTTTAACCAGGCAAAGAATACAAGGGTAGAAATCAGGGTGTTTAAATAAAGAATTCGAACATGAATCAAATAATAAGTCAACTTGCGCATCTGGATGCATCTCTTGAAGCGACTGTTTTTACCCTGCTGATTGTACTAAGTCTCGCCTTAGGTTATTTGTTGGGTTACCTTTTATTTAATTTGCCTTGGATTAATCATCTGAAAAAAGAAGTAAAAGCCCTGAAGGTTGTTGTAGAATCACAAAAGAAAATAATTTATGATTTGGAGGAATTGGGATCAAAACAATCTGCCAAAACAAATCAACTCGAGAATCAGCAATCAACCTCATCATCTCAACTGGAACTCTTCAAACAAAAAATATCTCAGGCAGATCAAACCATTACAGAATTACAACAAGCCCTAGAAGAGTCTCACAAAAAATCTAAGGCACAGGAAAAAATGTTGGAAGAGTTCAAGAATCTCGTAGAATTGCAATCTGTAAGCTTGGTTGATATGAAAAAATGGGAGCAGATGCAAGAAAAAAATAAGCAACTGGAAGAAGAGCTGAAGGAATTGAAAAACAATATTTCACCCCTTTCTTCGAAAGAAAATTCTTTTGAAAGGGACCAAAACAATAGAGAAGAGGGAATATTAAACCTCAATCATGCGTCGCAATATGATGATTTTACAAAGATTGAAGGAGTGAATCTGGAAATTAATAAACAATTACATCAAATGGGATTGTATTTTTACAAAGATTTGATTCACCTTACGGATGACGATGGGAGAGAGTTGACTGAAAAATTATTTGGAGATCCGGATCGTTTTGAAAAAAATCAATGGAGAGCGCAGGCTATGTCCTTGCATACTGAAAAAAAAATAAATAAAATATTATGAAGCTAGTCAGCTATTTTATCTTTTGCTTAAGTCTGCTTTTTGCGTTGCCAAGTTTTGCCGCGCAAGGCAGACAAGTAAATTCAGAATTTGTTCAGAGTAACAATAAAATTAAAAAACAAAAGGTGTCCGCTCATTCTTTTGAAAAAAAACCTAAACAAATATACCTGCCCAAGGTAGTACTTTTTTTAGGTAGCCTTAGTGTGATTCTTTTAGGAGCCATACTAATCGGTGTGCTCTCTTTGGTTGGTTCAGCAGCGATAGGATGGATCATCGCCACAATTGGACTATTGGGACTTATAGCCTGGGTTGTCTTGTATTTTGTTGACTACAGGTAAAGAATTCGATTTAAACCACTTTGTCTGCACAACTTGAACTGGCAAATGCATAGGGTTTGGCTTTAAATTCGTATCCCATTCCTCTAATATACCCCATAGCCTCCTTCAAGGCTGTGTTTGATTTAAAATGAGCTTCGCAGTTGATATCAGCATGAACCTCTAAAGGTATTTTGTATTGTTCCAAAACAGGCGCTATATCATAAGCTACTGTAACAGATTTTGTAACTTCATAAATCATGCGTTCTTTGATTTGCATCTTTATGTGTTCCGTACTTTTAGATAAATACATAAAGCCCCCTTTTCCTTTTCGGATAAAAACGATGACAGTTGCAAAGCTAATGTACTTCCCTTGAACCTGTGAGTCGCATCCTACGCAAATCTGCAGGGAATTGCCCTGTTCAATCTCTTTTTCAATTACCAATTTCACAGCCTCCGCTATGGGTAACAGTATTACACTTCCATCCAATTTTTGCCATTTCATATTTCTTCATTTAAGTTTTGAATCAATTATTGGCAGTCTGATGTAGGTAACCCTAAATTAAGTATAATTTTTTGGATTAGAATCAGTTAACTCTATGAAAAAGATAATTTAAAGAGAAATTAATCTTCAATTAAACTAAGGATTGAATCGAGGGAGTCAAAATCTTTGAGTCCTACCTGTTCTTCACTACTTCCTCCAATTACCCATCCTTCAATGGAAAGATCTAAATTCCTTACGTGAGTAATAAAATCCGGATCTGCTGTTTCTATCCAAATTTTTTTTTCTTTTGTTAACGCAAGAAAAAAACCTTCATTTTCAAGCCAATAAGAAAACGAGCATTGTAAGATAAAATCCTGACAAAAACTGTAGGTTTCCGTTTCTAAAATCTGGTTAGGGTTTTCGTAAAATTGAAAATTCCATCGTTTCCATTGTCTGAGTGGAATAGATTGGGATACTTGTTCATCGATCTCTATCGTTTCTCCCCAAATGATTCCTGTCGCATTTAATTCCTTTATAATTGATTGAATTAAATTTAGATCCGTTTCAGAAGTTTCAAGACAAATTTCTGAACCAATGATCCAGGGGAGAATTGCTTTGATTTCTGCTAGGTGAATTCTTTCGTTTGGCTCAAAGCTAATAAAATCAGCCAGAGCAGCTGCAAAAAATCGGGCATCCGTAAGGTGTTCAATCTTTGATCCAATGAATCTCATCTGTTATTTTTTTTCAAAGATAGAAAATAATGAACGGAAGGAGTTATTTTAGATTTTTAAAATAAATCAAATGAATATTGATAGAAGAACCACAACATTTAGTTTTTTAGCAGAACCTTCTGATGTAAATTTTGGTGGTAAAGTACATGGAGGGGCCGTTATGAAATGGATCGATCAAGTGGCCTATGCTTGTGCCTCCACCTGGAGTAAGACTTACTGCGTCACGGTTTATGTTGGAGGCATTCGTTTTTTTAAGCCAATTCAAATTGGTCACAGAGTAAAACTACAGGCCAAAATAATCTATACGGGCGGGAGTAGTATGCACATAGCAGTAGATGTATGGTCGGGGCCCTTATCAGGTGAATCTTTGGTGAAAAATACCCATTGTGTCATTATTTTTGTTGCCCTGGATGATAACTTGCAGAAAAAATCAGTTCCCAAATGGGAGCCTCAATCCGAAGAGGACAAACAACTGGAAGCCTATGCTATTAAGTTAATGGAGCGTAGGAAATTAATTGAAGATGAAATGTTGCCTTACTTAAGTCAGTAATTAGTCAATTAATTTTGATCTGTGTATACTTTCTTCCAAACTGACAAAGGTTTCAGTTTTGGCTACACCCTCAATACAATTAATTTTTTCTAAAATTACTTCTCTTAAGTGATCTGTGTCCCTGCATACGATACGCACGATCATACTGTAAGGTCCGGTTACATAACTACATTGAATCACTTCCGGAATTTTGTACAGGAATTGGACTACATCAGCGTAGGATTTACCTTTTTCAAGGTGTATTCCCAGATAAGCCTTCATATCATAGCCAAGCATAGCATAATTGATATTGAGAAAAGCTTTGTGAATGATGTTTAATTTTTGAAGTCTCTTCATCCGAACATGTATAGTTCCGGGTGAAACCTGAATCTCTTTGGCAATATCTACAAAGGATGTGTTGGCATCTTGTAGTAAAATATTGATAATTTGCCTGTCGATTTCGTCAATTAAATCTTTTTTTGAATTCATAGGGGGAAAAAGGGTTAAAGGAAAATCACATCAAATAGTATTCCAATAATCCTGATAATGGCTTTTGAGTTATGCTGCAAATGTTAAAGTTTAAAACTTTAACATTTGATTGAAGTATTTCTTGAAATTGCCAGGCTACCGATCCGGAAAAATGTAATTCTGCCTCAGGATATTTTGATTTGAGTGGTAGAATATGTATTTGAAGAAATGCTGAAAAATGGGAACTGATGAGCGAATGGATCCAGGGTTCAGTTTGGTGTTTTTTGGCAAATAAACAAAAGGATGCCAAGTATTTATTGGGCCTGCTTTCCTGATATATTTCCCTAATGATCTGACTCAGTTCTTTGGAATAACTTCTGCGAAAGTCTTCCCGGAGATATTCTGGCATTTGCTCATATGCATACGCTTTGATGATATCTTTGCCAATGGAAAATCCACTACCCTCATCACCCAATAGGTAACCGAGTGAAGGTAGTGCCTGTTGTATCTGTTTGCCATCAAAAAAACAGGCGTTGGAGCCACTGCCCAGTATACAACTTATACCTTCTTTGTCTTTACAGCTTGCAATGGCCGAACCCAGTAAGTCACTGTGAATTTCTATGTGCTTGGCCTTTGGGAAAAATTTAAGAAACAAATTCTTCATCCTTTCCTGCATCTTCGTTTGCCCACATCCTGCTCCAAAATAGATAATATCCTCCAAAGTGCTATTAAATAAATTTTGAGTGGAAATAAAGGATTCTATCACCTCATGGATGAGGTCATCAGATTGAAACATGGGATTAATTCCAATACTTTCATATTCCCAAATAAGATTTTTGTTTTCAATCAGGGCCCAATGACATTTGCTTGCACCGGCATCTACGATTAAACGCATGAGATAATATTGATATGATTAAAAATAGACTCCATTAATTTTACTAACTTCGCCAATGAAATAGCAGAATAAAATTATTACAAAATAAACAATACATGTCAAATAAAAATTTTAATCTTCAGGTTTGGCTACCTTTTATGCTGTCATTTTCTGTAGGTATAGGTGTTTTTATTGGTTTTACCATTCATCATCCTTTTGCGTTTCGTAATATCGATGCCAATTCTGCTCAATTTAAAAAGCAACATTTCAGCAAGGTAGAAGAGGTGCTTCGTTTTGTTCAGGCCAGGTATCTGGAAGATATAGAGTTAGATCAATTACAAGATGTTGCCATTGATGCTATTTTGGCAGAATTGGATCCCCATTCAAGCTATATTCCCCTGAGTGAAGTTCAATCTGTTAAGGAATCTCTGAAAGGAAATTTTGAAGGCATCGGTATTGAATTTTATATGGTGAGAGATACACTTATGGTTGTCGGGGTTATGCCCGAAGGACCATCAGAAAAAAAAGGTGTTACAGTAGGAGATCGTATTCTGAAGGTAGATGGGAAACCAGTATCCGGACAGAAATTGAATAACAAACAAATTATCGAATTGATAAAAGGAAAAGAGGGATCAAAGGTTCAAGTGGAATTATTTCGCAAGTCAAATGCCTCAACCATACAACTACAGTTGGAAAGGGCAAAAATCCCACTTTTGAGTGTAGAAACAAGTTATATGATTGATTCTGTGAATGGCTATATAAAAATATCAAAATTTACAGAGCAGACCTTTGAAGAGTTTATGGGTTGCTTTGAAAAGTTGGTAGAGTCTAAAATGAAAAATTTAATTCTTGATCTCAGAGACAATCCGGGGGGATATTTAAACGAGGCAGTAGATATTTTGAATCAAATCTTCAATGAGAAAAGGTTACTGGTTTATACGGAGGGAAGAAGCTACAAAAGGAAAGAGTATAAATCGAATGGAAGAGCTTATTTTTCTTTGGGGAAAATTACTGTTTTGATCAATGAAGGTTCTGCCTCGGCATCAGAAATCGTAGCAGGGGCCATTCAGGATAATGACAGAGGTTTAGTTATCGGAAGAAGAAGTTTTGGGAAAGGTTTGGTTCAAGAACAATATGATTTATCTGATTCCTCTGCTTTGCGATTAACCGTTGCCAGATATTTCACACCTTCAGGTAGATTAATTCAGAGAAAGTATAAAAATTTGGAAGAGAATTATTCGGACGAAATCTTAAATAGATTTTACAAGGGTGAACTTAGTTTTAGAGATAGTATCAAAATTCAAGATTCAACCCAATATTTTACTACCGGTGGTAGAATTGTTTATGCTGGTGGTGGAATCATTCCGGATATTTTTATTCCGGTGGATACATTGGATTATAACAACTCTTTCTTACAAATGAAGGAGCAGGTTTCGCCTTTTGTCTATCAAATAATGGATATGAGCCCCGGATTTTTAGCAGCGCTGTCTACCCCGGAAAAAATAAAGCAATTTAAAGTGAGTGACTTATTGTTTAATGAATTTTTAGCTTTTTGTCTTAATCAGGGACTGATCATACCCAATCATGTTTGGATTAAGTCCAAGAAGAGAATTCTGCAAGAACTCAAGGCTCAATTATGCAAACAAAATTTTGGTGTTATCAGCTACTACCAGGTTCTCAATGAGGCAGATCCACTCGTTCAAAGAGCTGTAAAAGAGATGAAATAAGACCCACTATTTAAGGTGGAGCCGAGTATATTTTCCTTTCTTAATTTGGCAGAATCTGTTACAAAAAGGATTTCTATTTCCCTTCGATCCCCAATGATCATGATACCATTGCGGACCGCTCTCTGCTGCAATTTTCATTGCAATTCTCCAGTTTTCAATATGGGGGTTGGGCACTACGGTGGCAACCCTTGTTTCCTTAGATTTGTCAAGGCTTGAGCTGAGAATTGTTTCATAAAATAAAGCCCAATCAAATACCAGTAAGTCAAGAGGTATCTCAGATCTGTCTACAAAAAAACGATCAGTGGACTCTATTCCTCGCATCTTTTTGACGATCGTTTCCACCCATAAAAGACGATCTGTGTATTTGTGGTGTTCTGCCCAGATCAAAGGCATACGAACAACTAAAATAAAAAGAGTAGCCCACAACACAAGAGAGTAGGAGCGAAAAAGAGTTGTTTTGAACTCATCAATCAAGCAAAGTAAAAGTAAAAAACCACATGAAAAGTATAATGCATCCATATACAATTTTGGACTATCCTTCGGATAGGACAGGGCAATAAGAAAAACAAATCCCATAATGTAGGCATAGAGAACTGCCTTGGGCCATTCCTTTTTTTTCAGATGATAGGTGATACCTAAGATCCAAAAAGTCAAGAAAAAATAGTGATCCAAGAGACAGTTTTTGAAGAATCTGGGTAAATTTCCAGTTTTGCCTTCTGTGAAAAAATCAATCAATGCAGCCTGTGCATAGGACAATTTACTGTCTTCATACAAATTGTGAAAGTAAAATGTTTTAAATAGAAAAAGTAAAACTAAGATGACAAATAAGTTTATTGTCTGTTTCCAGTACAACCTTTTTGTAAGGTTAGCCCAAATCAGGTAAAAACTTAAAACGATAAGCATAAGTGGGTGAAAAGTAAGTACAAATGCAGTGAATATTGAAAAAAGTATAAGAAATGAAATAGAATTTAGTTTTGATTTTTTCAAATTCTCTAGCAAAAAAGCTAACCAGATGAGGGAAACAGCCATGCCTTGATGAAATTCAGCCACGATCCAGTAAAAATTTGATAAACTCATCCAGGCAAATCCCAGATAAAGGATAAGTCCTAATTTGACTTCCTTGAAATAGTAAACCAGGAGCAAAAAAATCAACCAATAAAATACAGGAAATGTAAGTGAATAATGAAGTAAAATCCACTTCAGATCAAATCCCAAAAGATAGCTGCTCAAAGGAACCCATTGGGTAAGAATTGCCCCCAATCGGTAAACCTGAATGGCAAAACCTTCATTTTCTATAATGGAATAGCTAATATAAGCCGGATCCAGGAGTAGCATTCTCTCCTTAAAAAAAACAAATGCCAGGATGAACTGAAATAAAAAAAACAGATGGCCTAAAAGGATAAGCCATCTGTTTTGATTCCATTGACTGGATGTCGTATTCATGATTCTTTACATAAATTTTCAGCGATTTTGATAATTACGCTGCTGGCCAATTCCATAACCTCTAAAGACACATACTCGTATCTGCCATGAAAATTCATTCCTCCGGCAAATATATTGGGGCAGGGTAGGCCCATATAAGAAAGTCTGGATCCATCGGTGCCACCTCTGATGGGTTTTATTTTTGGAACAATCCCCAATTCCCTCATAGCTGTTTCAGCCTTATCAACTATATGCATCAAGGGTTCCACTTTTTCCCTCATATTATAGTATTGGTCTTTCATTTCCAGGCTGGCAGACTGAGGATACTTGCGATTGAATTCAGTTACCAATTCTTGAAAATGCAGTTTTCTGTTTTCGAAAACTGTTCTGTCATGATCACGAATGATATACATTAGTTCAGTTGCATCAACCGAACCTTTCATTGAATTCAGATGGTAAAATCCTTCGTATCCCTCTGTTTTTTCTGGAACCTCATTTATAGGCAGGCTTTGAATAAATTCGGCCGCCAATAAATTAGAATTAATCATTTTATCTTTGGCATACCCCGGATGAACACTTTTTCCCTGAATTTTTACCAAAGCATAAGCAGCATTAAAGTTTTCAAATTCCAGTTCTCCCAAGGAAGAACCATCCATTGTATATGCCCATTCAGCGCCAAATTTTTCCACATCAAAAAGATCCGCCCCTCGGCCCACTTCTTCGTCAGGTGTAAAGCAAATGCGGATTTTACCATGTTCAATTTCAGGATGTTCTAACAGATATTCCATGGCAGAAACAATTTCAGTGACTCCAGCTTTGTCGTCAGCTCCTAAAAGCGTATTACCATCAGTTGTTATGAGGGTATGCCCCAGAACTTCAGCTAATTCTGGAAAATCTTTCTGGCTTAATATGATGCCTTTTTCCTCATTCAATACCAGGTCTTGACCCTGATATTTATGCCAGATTTTTGGTTGTACACGATCAGCTATGAAATCAGGAGATGTATCAATATGGGCCACAAATCCAATAGTTGGTATCTCTTTTTTTGAATTGGAAGGCAAAGTAGCCATAATGTAACAATGATCGTCCAAACTGATATCTGATAGTCCGATTCTTTGTAGTTCTTCTACAATTTGTTTGGCGAGGATCCATTGTTTTTCTGTACTAGGAATTTGTTCCACACCAAACTCTGACATTGTGTCTACCTGAACATATCGGAGGAATCTCTCCAAAATCTTATCTTTCATGCGCTTTATTGATATTTTTGTAAAATTAATAGAAACAAAAATACAAATTTAGATGCTAGCTATCGATAGTTTTAAAGATCTTCTTTCTAAAAATAAAGTAAATGATTACTTTTTACAAATGTCATCAGGCAAAATCTATTGGTTAGATCAGGACGATAAAGGAGTTGCCAGGGCCAGAATTAAAGCTGTTTTTTCCTGGGCTGAAACCAATCAGTCTGCCATGTGGGCCTCTAAGATAGAACTACTAAGAGAAGCAGCTGTGCCTTTTTTACAACCTGAAGGGAATTTGAAAGAATTGATGTTTCAGGTCAAGGAGTCAGATTTACTAAAGATTACCTTAGATTTGGCAGAAAAAGATGGAGCTTTTTCGGTTTTCCCTGCTTTTAATGGGAGAAATACCATGTATTTGGCTGTATATGATTATCAGGAGGAAAATTTTGATTTGAGTGAGGAAGAAATACAAAAGAGATGGGCAGCAGCCCGATCTTTTATTCTTTTTAATTTGAGTCATTGGGTAGAGATTTTGCAAGATAAAAAAAGGAAAAAAGAGCTATTGCCAGCTATGTCTTCTTTTCTCGAAATCATGAAAAGCAAATATAAAACGATATTTCAAAGCGGTGCAGATCTTGAAGATTATGAAAAGCTTTTGAAGTCAGTTCATTCCTGGCAAGATTTATTTACCGAAAAGCCTCAGGATTTGAAAGCCTTTATCGGGTTGACATTACAAAAATGGAGTAAAAAATAATGCTATTTTAGAATGCACTTAATACTCTTTGTTTAAATTGATCGTAGCGTGAAGGATCAAGAGGCATAATTTCATAAAAGTTGCCATTCTCAGATTTAACTTTAGTATCCTTCTTTTTCAAACCATTGAGTGCACTGTTGAAGTCAGGCATATTTGAACAGGTTTCAACAATACCATTGGTGTATCTGAAATAAACCCAAAGTCCATCATTTTTTTCCAGATAGAAAGTTAAAACATCTCCTCTGGCCGGATCCATTTGCAATTCCATGGCGCCTTTGGCACTAATACCAATATGTTTACCGTTCAAAGTAGATAAACCAATTTTACCTCTGGATATAAAAGACTCTGTAATATCCGTCCATTGCAAGCTAAGATCAGAGAAAAAGAAACTATGTTTTAGTGAAGCTGGAAGATTTAAAATATTTTCATTTGTAGCTTTTTCCCAAATTTTGGTAAATTCAGCCTCATTGTTGATATAATCTTTCAAGCGCATTGGTAGTCTGGTATTTTTAACGCTGGTATAAAGAATTTGATCTTCTTGATCTCTGTTATTGGTAAAAGTGCTTTCTAACACTTTCAGAAGTGCTTCGGGTATGTAGAATTTTACGAGAGCGCTCATGTCAATCTTTAACTCAGTTTCCTTATTGGTAAAGAAGTGAAAATCTCCATTACAATCCAATGTAAAACTTGGCAAATCCTCCTTGTTAAACCCATTTCCAAAATCCATTTTCCCGCTAACATTTACGCGAGAGCTGGGTTCGATAACTGTCATTAACTTACCTGATTCTGAAGCTCCCATCACTCTGGAGGAATCTCCGAACAAATAAGCTTTCTGAATTTTGTCATAGCGCATAATTCCCTTCGTTTGGAAAATACTTGGATCTTTGCTTCCCATTTTAGGATCCATGATACAAGGATAAAGTCCCATAGAATCAATACTTAAAAACATACCAACATACAAGGAATCTCCATCTGGATTTTGAGGCACCTGATATTCAATGGCTACATTTTTTTTATCAATTTTACTATCGATGGAAAACCATTGTGTGTTACGAAGCGCTCTGGAAACCATTTTTGCGAATCCTTTGAATCTTAAATTTTTATCTTTGGCACTGAGGTAAATATCCCCTTTGTATCTGGTCTTGCTATCAAGGTAAAAACTGTCATTTTCACTGGCAAACCCACTTCCAGTTGTGACCTTATTGTTGCTTGTATCTGATTTAACCACTACTTTTTCAAATTTTATCTCTTGATTTTTAAAGCCATCCACATTAAATTCCAAAAATCCACTGGCCAGATATTCACTTTTGCTTTTTATAGTGATGTTAGCACGTTGAATTTGGTGATTTTGATTGGAGGTATCAGCTACAATTCTTGAATTACTAAGGTCGATAATGGTTGTTCCGCCAACAATGTCGAGATGTTCCTTGTCTGGATAGATAAAAGCATCGGCAACTCGGATTACCTCTACGCCATCGATGGTAAGCAGACCTGTTTTCATGTCATACATAGCTCTTTCAGCTGTAAAATTCAAAGAATCCTGACCTTTCTCTGTAGCTAAAAACTCACCCTCTTTTCCATTGGTACCTGATATGGCAATTTGATTTTTTTTCATATCCCATTGATATTTGTCCAATAAGGTCTTGTAATTAGAGAAAGGGAGTTGTGTATGAATTTCTTTTTCATTCGCAATAAATTCAGTCTGTTGTTTGGCAAAGTCAACAGATGCTGCCACTGAATTACTTTGGATCGCATTTTCTTTTTGTCCTTCTTGCTTGATAGCTATGGAAGTATTGGGAGATTGTAAATCAAATTTTCCAAATTTAAATTCACCGTCAGGTTTTGATTGTAATGTTGCCTGTGACCAATCAAAAATACCATTGCCATATAATCCACCTGGTGTCAGAGTCAGAATTCCATTAAATGCATAGTCTGGCGAACCAAACATACTGAAAGGAGATTTCATGTCACGATTGGATTCAATAGACATACTGTCTACATAGGGTTGCCAATCTATAGTAACTGATTGCCCGCTAACCTGTGGATATTCAACCCCATTCCTGTTTTCTTGCTTTAATTCGAATTTTTCAACACGTTCAGCAACCATTCTGTTGGGAATGAATTCGATGTAATCGGACTTAATATCTGCTCCCAAATATACAACACGTCCCCTTCCTAATAAACCCTGATTGCTGATCCCGTAAATACCGGTAAATATGCCCTTGCCATTTTGGTTTTCTCTTGTGAAAATTTTGAAGGGTTCTTTGGTCTCACCCTCAAAACCTAATGATAAGTCTAGAAACATAATCCCCAGATCATCATGTACCGTTGGGAAAATATGATCAGAGATAAGTCTTCCTCTAAACTTTAGGAGAAGCGGATTAAACGGATTTAAAGAATCTAGGATAAAAGGATAAACCTGATAGTAGAAACGATCAGAGGGATATATTGCTTCACCGTATTTATTCATTCGGTTTAATCTTTCAAAATAAACAAAGGAAGTGTCTTCAGATTCAAAAGAAGGATAACGGGTATTTCTTTGTAGTTTTCCAGATTTGTTATTTGATTTTTCTATCAATAATAGTCCTTTTGTGTTTCTGATTTGATTTCTAATGGGAATTTCAGTATTTGAAGGGATGCCATCAGGATTGATTTTTCTATTTTTTTTGTAGAATCCGGCAAATTCCTCAGACTCTTGTTTTGTGTACTTATCTCTCTCGTAGACAAAAAATTCAACGTAGTCTACCGAGTCCATTTGAACTTGGAATTTATCATAAAAAAAGTGAAATTTTCTTCCTGTGAATTTTGCCATACCGGCATTCAATACCCCATCAAAATCAATATTCCGGTTGGGTTTCATGCCAACTTGCTGATTGAGCGGTTCGGCATAAACTTTTTGTGAGTCTGAGAGGATAAATGAAGAAATGGCATTGGTTTGTAAAGTTTTACTTTGAATATCAAGTTCTGCATTCGATCCGCCATCGTTTTCTTTTACTGGTTTCGAATTAAATCTGATACGATCAAAATCGTAGACCATTTTTTTGTTCATTGAATTTTTGTAATGAAATATCTTGTCTCTTAAAAGTATGCTGTTTGTTCTTGTATTATAGGTAACAAAACCATCTGCTATCATTTCTTGTACAAGTGAAAGTGTGTTGGTTTTATCAAAATCTGGCTGCTTGCGGTCATAACAAAATGAAATGACGTCAAAGGCATCTATGCAGGCATCTTTGTATTTTTTACCCTGATTTTTCTCATAATCCAGATAGTCATCATAACTTTTGATCACCTTGGTGTAGGGACTATTTTTCTTTAGCTGATTGATTTCGCTGCAACTCATGATGGCGAGTTTTTCCATTCTGCGATCCATCATTAATAGTATTTCATTCACATCAAAACGATTGGGATTCAATGCATCTTCAATGACGGGAAGTTCTGCCGCAGGAACCTGAGAAAGTTCAGGATCTAATGGTACTGTACTATCTACAACTTCAACATAGTTGGGATCATATTCAGGATTGTAAATATCTGATTTGCAGGTGCCATCTTTAAATTCCTTTTTACTTTTCTCTTTTTTCTCCGCATAAACTGCAAACTTAATGAGCGGATTAATTGTACCAATGCCATAATATTTTTCAAAAATATCGTCGTTGAAATACAAATCAGAGTGCAAGCTTACGCTCTGATCATTTTTACCAAACTTTATTTTAGGATCATCAATCTTCCAGCTGATATGTGTGGTGTTGATTTCTGATTTTTGCATGGAATTGAAAAAGGGTACCCTGGAGGCCTTATTGTCGCCCCTGTCCAACTCGATGGTCCTTTTAACAATATTATAAGTGATTTTGATATTGGGGTGATAAATGGAGTCGATTCCTTTTTCTCCTTCAAAATACAAGCTGACCTCAGCATCCAAGGAAAGAACTCTTTCACCTTTTACAATCTCAAATTGAGAAGCGCTGGCTTTTGCTACCAATTGACCCTTTGCATTGGTAATTTGTATGACCGAACGTCCATTATTGTCTCCATATCCTTTTACAACATTACCTTCCATTCTGAAACCACCAACATAATCAACACCTTCTCCGATTTTTTCAATTTTAATATTTCTGGATTTAGAGGCAAACTTCGGACTTCTCAGATTATTGGGTGTAACCCATTTTTTTACCTCTTTTTTAGAATTTTCTTCCCTTTCAGATATTTCTTCATGCCTTCTTGAAATACGGTCACTGAAGACACCTTCTATGGGCATTTTAAAAACTGTTGGGTAGGTTAGTACTGCTTTCTCAGTGCTGTATGAGGTTTCCCGACCATTAAACTGAATATTTTCCACCACACAACTTGCATCCATAGCCCCATCTTGTTCCCAATCCACCTGGGCTTTTTCAATTACAAAATAGCCGCCTGAGGGTCGACTTGGATAAAAAGTAAAATTGCATTTTTTTAAGGTTAGCGAATCAGCCCTCAAAAAACAATGTAAAGTTGCATTGCTTTGTCTTATCACCAATTCTTTATTTTCAAATCGAATGTCATAATCATGATCTTCTGCTTTCCATGTGTGACTTCCTTCCGAAACCTTGTAGAAATTACCATTTACCCAGTATTGTTCCGACCATTTCAGATAATCTTCAAAAGCCTTCGTACTTTTGGTATCTGTATTTTGTAAAAAATTGGTACTTATATCGATAAATTTGGGAAAAACCTGTTCGCTTTTGGCAGGATCTGCTGCAAATTTAAGTATGATTTCCAACAAGGGTTGAATATAGTTAAATCGTTTCATTTTTCTTTTCACCATAATATTGGCTAAACTGAGGAAACCATCAAAATGATCCTCAGTTATTTTCTTATCCCGTACTGTTTTTTTTAAATCAGCCAAAGTCTTCTGACAATCTTCTCTCTCATAGAGCGTAAGTACCTTTTCAATCTCTACCATGAGGATTTCCCTGCTGTTTACATTGAAGGGCATTGTGTCTGTAACCTGTGCATGTACAGAATGAATAAGACAGAAACTAATTAAAAAAATAAGCGAACCTGTTGAAAAAATCTGTTTCATAAGTTTTTACTGTTTGAGTAGCAAAATAAATGCCTAATTTGTTTTTTGGAAAGCAATAGATATCCAATTTTCTTTTTGAATTGTATTAATATGTACGAATCCCTTTGCAGAATATACGCTTCGTATAATTTCCTCATCGTCCCTGAGAATACCAGAGCAAATGAATGTACCGCCTGATTTTAATTTGTTGTATAAAATTTCGGAATGATCCAAGAGCACATGTCTGTTGATGTTGGCAAGAATATGATCAAAAGAAAGTTCTTCAGGTAAAACCTCAATGGATCCATGAGTGAAAATGATATGATCTTCAGTAAGCCCGTTGAGATTTCTGTTTTCGACTGCATTTTCATAAGCCCAAAATTCATTGTCCAGACCATATACCTTTTTTGCCCCCAGTAAGGAAGCTAACAGGGACAAAATTCCGGTTCCAGACCCAAAATCAAATACCTGTGCCCCTTGGAAATTGATAGATTTCATTTGTCTGATAACCAATTCTGTGGTGGCATGATGTCCGGTACCAAATGACATTCTGGGGTTTATCCGCACTGGATACTTAGATCCTTTTGGAATAGGATGAAAATCTGCATAAATAGCGCAAAAGTCATCAATAAAAACAGCAGGATAGCTGGATTCCCACGCTGCATTCCAATTCTGCTCTTTAATTGAATTTTTTAGTATCTGACAATTGTAATTCCAACCTATTTGTTCCAAATAGTCAGCGATCTCAACTGTATAATCATTAGCTGCCAGGTAGGCTGATAAGGAATCAGCATTTTCCATGAAACCTTCAAAGGGGAGAGAGGAGAGCTCTGCAATGATAATTTCTTGGGTTTCGGGATCGGACACTTGAAATGTAAATTCAAAATACATAGGAATCAGCTATTGAGAAATTTAATTTAAAAGCAATTTACTAATTTATGTTTATATTTACCCCAAAGTTAGATTATTAAGCAAATGTCCTTGCCAGAATCAATTGAAATTTCCGCTCCTCAATCTGTGAATTATCCCATTCCCTCAGTAGAGGATGATATATCACAATGGCCCATATATAAACTATATCAGGAAAGAGATTCTTTTACAGCAGATGTTAAAGATTTGACATTTAGGCGTTTGTTGCATTCCAGTAAGAAAATTGGCTTGCATGAAAGAATTGCAACTGTGCTTTACAGTGAAAGAGAGCGTATTTTAGAAAACCCCTGGCGCGTTGATCCGCCTGATGAGGTAGATTTTTGGACGGATATCAAGAAAAATTTACTTAAATCCTCCGCCAAGGAAGATGCCAGTGATGAAGAAGAAATAAATCATAGTCTTTTAAAGAAGATTACGCACAGATATGTAGAAGAGATTACCGGAAATTTTAAGATTAATACATACAAGCTGGCAAGAAAAATACTTCCTGTCCTCTTTAATACCATTTTAAATGCGGTTCGATTTCGCAAATCCAAGATTCAAGACAAATTAAAAATTACCGGATCCGTTGCTGATTTAAGATCCTTGGTTAAGGAAGGAACCGTTATTCTGGTGCCAACTCATTTTAGTAATCTAGACTCTGTTCTGATTGGTTGGGCTGCTGATAGAATTGGTATGTCTGCCTTTTCCTACGGCGCCGGTCTCAACTTATACGAGAACAAGATTATGTCTTATTTTTTCAGTAAATTAGGGGCATATACCCTGGATCGAAGAAAAAAGAATGAAATATATCTGGAAGCCCTGAAATCTTTTTCTCAGCTTTCTATTGAAAAAGGAGTACACACTTTGTTTTTTCCAGGGGGAACCAGATCCAGATCAGGACATTTAGAGTCTAGAATAAAACAAGGGCTGTTGGGCACAGTAATAGATGCGCAAGGCAATAATTTTATTTCCGGAAGGAATACAAAAATATTTATTGTTCCCGTTGTACTGAATTATCATTTTGTTTTGGAAGCCAAAAGTTTGATTAATCAACACCTCAAAATTACAGGAAAAGAACTCTATCTAAGCGAGGGTAAAAAATTTGGTTTTTTTCAGTTGTTCTCTTTCTTTAGAGAGTTTTTAAGAAATAGTTCTGAAATCATTGTTCATTTTGGGAAGCCGATGGATGTTATGGGACATTTTGTAAATGAAAAGGGGGAAAGCTTTGATCAGTCAGGTAGAAAAATCCAATTGTCAGATTATTTTTTTTCCAAGGGATCCATTTCATATGATCGACAAAGAAATGAAGAATACACCAAAAGATTGGCCCTGAAAATAGTAGACAGGTACCATAAGGAAAATGTAGTGTTGAGTAGTCATCTGGTTACCTATGCTGCCTTTAAATTATTCCAAAGATCCAACCCCAATAGAGATTTGTTCGAATTACTTCGTTTGCCCAAGGAGGAGAGAGTGCTTGATTATCAAAGCCTTGAAAATGCAGTAGAAAAAATCAGAATCCAAATATTGCATTTAGCCAAAGAGAATAAATTACAGGTATCTGAAGTGTTGTTGCGTTCAAATGTATCAGAAATTATTAAAAATGGTGTAGAAAATGTTGGAGCATTTCATGTAAAAAAGCCTATTTTACTGGTTGAAAATCGTACATTTGTATCTCAGGATTTATCTCTTTTATTTTACTATCACAATAGGCTGGATGGATACGATCTTCATAAACATATTTAAATTCATATTAGTGCATTCCGTATGAGACCAACAAGCTTTGCATTCTTCTCGCTTTTACTCTTAGGTTCATGTTTCAATGCTTCTTCCGAAGAAGAGAAGGCTTGGAAAGAAGTAACAATGTCAAATACGATCTCAGCCTTGGATTCTTTTCTTTCACAATTCCCCAACACAAGCAAAAAAGAAAAAATTGCACTGATCAGAGAGGGTATTCTTTATAATACGGCTAAGTCAGAATGTACTGACTTTTATTTCAACAAGTATCGCATAGAGTTTCCGCAGGGGAAACACAGGGAAGAATTATTGACCTTGGAGAAAAACCAAATGATTGATCCCATAGATTGGTCAATTTTGGAAGGAAAATCATTTGTTGGTAGTTTTCGTTATTTCGATAATACAGATCCTAAGCTGGAAGTGCTTTCATTGAAATTTGAGGAATTGAATGAGGAAGGCGATATAATTGAATTTACAGCCATTGTTCGAAAATCATTCGACCAGAAAAAGAGGATCAAAGGAAGAATTCAAAAAGGAAAAAATATATTAGAATTTATTGAAGGTCAAGAAGATACCAACCTGATGGAATTGTCAACCGGCAAATTTTATAAAAAAGGAAGAAAAATGTTGATTGAGTCAACAGATCCATCTGCAAAACACTATTGGCGATTAATTTAAACATTTACGTATGAAAAAATATACATTTTTTTTGTTTCTCACTTATTTACTTTTTTCTTGTACAGGTCAATCGGAGTATGAAAAATTGATGAATGAAAATGCCACCCTTCGAGAAAAATATAACAATCTGTCTGAAGAGGAAAAACTGGTTAGAAAAGAATACAGCAGTGCCGTGACCACCCTCAGCGCAATTGAGGATAGTTTGAAATCTATTAATTTGAGGGATAAAGAATTGAAGAAAGCAGCTGAACAAATGGAAAATTCCGGCAATTTGGAACAAAAGCAGGAAATCCTTAAAAAACTGCAATTGTTGATGGATGAAAACAGAAAATCGAAAAATCAGGCCATTCAATTACAGGCTAAAATGCGAGGTTTTAAAGTTGAAAATGAACAACTGAGAAGAATGATCGCCCAAGCCGAAACCAGGCTTTTAGCTAAAGAACAAGAACTTGAAAAAACACAACTTATTATTGATGATTTGAGAATAACTCTCAATAGAATGGAAACGCAAGTTTTAGAGAGCAGGGGTGAGTTGAATGTTGCCTACGATAACCTCAAAGTAAAAAATGAAGAGTTGACAGCTATCAACCAGAGATTATCCAATACACTTTCAGATTTGAAAGGTAAAACAAGCTTCATCGAAGAACAAGCCAAAGCCTATGTTTCCTGTGGTACCAAAAAAGTATTAAGGCAAAAGGGAATATTAAGTAAAACTAATTTAAAGTTAACTAAAGAATATCAGGTGGCTGTTAAAGCAAATTCATCCAATGTCAATTATTATAATTCAGATGTAATTGAATGTGGGGCAGATGGTGAAATTGATCTGATTCTGCCTATCAGAGATCCGGCAAGTTATGAAATTCAAGGGTATAAGCTTTTGATTAAAAATAATGAGCTTTTCTGGAAAACTGACAAGGTTGTAGTAATTATTAAAAATGATTAAAATGTATTTTATGAGAATGTTAGTATTACTATTTACAATTCTGATTTTTTGTTTCTCATGCAATCCTTATCAATCTAAAATGGATGAACTCAAGGCTGCGAACGATTCACTGAAACTTCAATTGAATGTCATGGAAGATGATGGTGAAATTTTGAGAGGTGACTATGCCGATGCAATCAATACTTTAAATAGTATAGATGATTCCATTGCAACTATTTTGGATAGAGATAAGCAAATAAAAGAACTGGATGAGTCTTTGAATAATGAAAAATCTAGCTCTTACAAGGAAGAAGTCTTAGCCAAAATTAGTGAGTTGAAGAAAGCAAATGAGCAATCGAAGACCCAGGTAAAACAATTAGAGGCCGCTCTTCAAAAATATAAGAACGAAAATCTGTCATTAAAGAGAATGATTGATCAGGCAGAAGAAAGAGTAACTGCTTTGGAAGAAGAGATATCAGGAAATTTGAATCTGATAGGAGAGATGAAAGCTACCATCAATCGTTTGGAAAGAGAGTTTAAAAGCAATCAGAGTGAATTGGCTTTGGCCTACAATGACATGAAAGAAAAAAATGAAAAGCTGTCAGAGGTAAATGATAAATTGAAAGTGAGTATTGAAGATTTGAAAAATAAAGATGAATTTATCAACAAAGAAACCTGGGCCTATATTTGTTGTGGAAACAAACGATTTTTAAGGCAAAAGAATATTTTGAGCGATAACTCAATGAAGTTGGTAAAAGGTTTTCAGACCAATGCCCAACAGGTTGGTACCAGAGTGAATTATTTTAAAAGAGAGGTTTTGGATTGCAACTCTGATGAAAAAATTATCGCCTTATTACCAGAGAGAGATGCCAGCTCATACAAAATTTCTGGCAATAAGGTTTTGATTGAAAATCCTGCACTGTTTTGGAAAACAGATAAAATTGTTGTTCTTGTAAAAAATTAATTGAACCCATGAATCTTAGTATCATCAAAACCAATGATGGCACTGATACGCTTTTTTCTGAAGCTTTTCAATCAACTTACCACTCAACCCATGGTTCTTTTCAGGAAAGCCAAACTGTATTCATAGACTCAGGACTTGTTTATTTGAGGGAGCAAGGGTTGGATGAGATTCAAATATTAGAAATTGGCTTTGGCTCTGGGTTGAATGCCCTTTTGTCACTACATTTTTTCTACGAAAATAAAGTCTCAATTTCATATATTGGAATCGAGAAGTACCCTATATCAATGGATGTGGCTGCACAATTAAATTATACCAATGTAGTTCCCTGGTCTGACTATGCTCATGTATTTTCAAGTATGCATGAACAAAATTTTTTCAGCCTGTCAGATGAATCTCCTAGGTTTACATTCAAAAAAATAATTGCTGATTTTCACGATTTCAATATCGCAAATCAATTTGATGTCATATTTTTTGATGCATTTGCCCCCAATACACAACCTGAATTTTGGGAAGCCACATTTTTACATAAAATGTTCTTGGCATTGAGGTCAGGAGGTGTTTTAGTTACCTATTGTGCTAAGGGTTCTTTTAAGAGAGCATTAAAAGAAGTAGGGTTTTATGTAGAATCACTTCCCGGACCCAAAGGCAAAAGAGAAATGACCCGGGCCCACAAACCAAAAAGTTAAAATCAGTTCTGATTGACAACCCTATTTACAATGTTGTTGTTTTTGTGTTGATTTTGTATTAATTTTACGAAATCATAATTATTAATTATTTAAATACAAACCATGCAAACATTTTTTACAAAGTTTACTGTTTTGATGCTATGCATCATGACTGCTTTCAAGATGCAGGGTCAAATCAGTCTTTCCTCATCCGGTGGAACGACCAATGGTAACTACACCACATTAAGTGCTGCATTTGCAGCGATCAATGCTGGTACTCATACTGGTACCATTGTTGTTCAGGTGAACGGAAATACAACTGAACCTGCTGCCCCGGTTGCTCTATTAGCAAGCGGACAAGGAACTACAAATTACAGTTCTCTTCTTATTCAGCCTACTGTAGCTGCTACAATTGCAGGTGCTACTTCAGCAGGATCTGCTGTTGTTAATCTCGATGGTGCAGACAATGTAACGATTGATGGATCTGTCGCTGGCGGAACCAATGATCTTACAATTGAAAATACTGCGGCGGCTACTGTTTCCAATGTAGCTGCAATCAGATTAATAGGTAGAACGACTGGTGGTTTTGGAACTACCAATGTAACAATCAGAAATTGTATTTTGAAAGGAAATACACCAGGTAATAATGGATCTTCCGGATCTACAGCAACAGCCACTTATGGAATTTATGTAGGTAGTACTACTGCAACAACCATGGCAAATGGTACGGGTAGTGCAGATCATGATAATTTATTAATCGAAAATAATCAAATAATGCGTGCTTACATTGGTGTGCACGTTGTTGGATTGGTAGCTCCAAATCAAAATGATAATTTAATTATCAGAAACAATATGATTGGAAGTGTAAATACAGTAGATGAGATTAGTTTTCGTGGAATTACCATTCAGCAGGCTGATACTGCTTTAATAGCTAATAATGAAGTATTCAACCTAAGCGTAAACACGGCAATCAGTAATGCAGGTATTGAAGTAGGTGGCTCGGCCTCATTATTTGTAACCATTTCAGCTAATAAAATTTATAATATCAGGAGCAGAAGTACAAGTGGTTATGGGGCTTATGGTATCAATATAACAAATGGCTCAAATACGGTGGTTGTTAATAATGTAATCTATGGAGTTGAGACTTCGAATTACAACTCAGTTTCTACAACCTTTAATGCATTCGGTATTCGAATTTCAGGTGGTACAGGTCACAAGCTTTGGTACAACAGTGTGAATATGTTTGGTAATATAGCCGTAGGTGGATCAACAACCAATGCCATTGCAGCTGCTTTTGTGGTAACTTCAACAACCGTAACTGGAATTGTGGTGAAAAATAACATTTTTTCAATGAAAATGACTAGTACGGCAAGTACACCTGAATTTTTTGCTGTATGGTTTCCCACAGGATACAATTTTTTAAATGCAGTTTTGGATAATAACGCCTATCATGTACCTTCTATTCCTGGTTGTTTCGTTGGTAAAATCGGAGCAACTTTTGCTGCTGGTAGATATCTAACCTTATCTGATTGGAGGACTGTTTCCCAGGTGAATAATGCAAATAATGATGACTTGTCTCATCCTTCCGGAGGAAATTCAGCTGCGCCATTTACCTCTGATACAGATTTAACAATCCCTGCCGGAACATCAACTCCATTGGAAAGTGGAGGCTTAGCCATTGCAGCTTTAGGAATTCCGAACATAGATCATATTAATTTGGTAAGACCTGCATTCTCTGGTACAGCTCCTGATATTGGAGCTTATGAATTTGACGGTTCTGCAGGAGGTGATTTCGTTCCACCTACGCTAAGTTCCTTATTAGTGAATATTACAGGAAGTGCTTGTGTGAATTCGGCCAGAATCATCACAGTAACTGCTACAGATAATGTAGGTCTGGATTCAGTTGTAATTAACTATGCATACAATGGAGTTGCCCAAACACCTATTTTAATGAGCCTAACAGCGGGTTCAGCACAAAATGGAACATGGACGGGGACAATACCTGCAGCAACTTCTAATAATACAAGTGTAAGTTTTTCTGTTTTTGGTATTGATAGTTCATCCAATTTTTCAGCCAATTTAAACGGTACTGCTTACAGAGATGCTTATCTAACAGTTAATGCATTTAATGCACAAACTATTAATGTTAATACAACAACAAATGTGCAGGCAATCACGAATGATCCAAACAGAATTAAAATTGTAATCTCTGAAGTTGTTCAGTTTAAAACTGGAACAGGTGCCGGTACTTATCCACCTTATATTCCTACGGCTGATAACGATTATGTGGAAGTTTCTAATTTAAGTACTGTTTCAGCGAACCTTTCAGGATATGTTTTGAACATTTCAGGTTCTTTCAATGGAACTTACACTTTTCCTAACGGAGTAATTCTACCACCAAACTCAGCATTGGTTTTAGCTTTTACAGGAACTAACAATGATTTCGCTAATCGTTATTTCGAAATGGGCTTGGCTGGTACAACTTCTTCAACCAATTTGAATGGTTACATTTTGAGAAATCCTTCTGGTGCTATTGTAGACGTAGTGGCTTTGAATGGTTATGCATTTCCAGTGGGTTCTGGTGTGACAACTACAGATTGGTCAGGGAATATTCCAACTTCCTCTGCAGGGGTAAGAAGAACTGCTGGCGTTGATGGGAATACTGCAACTGACTGGGCTATTTCTTCAACTACCAACCTAACTGATATTGGTGTTTACAACACAACTTTATTACCTGTTACAGTTACTACTTTTTTCTCCTGGTCACCAGGTGGCGCTACTACTGATACAATAATTGTCGGACCTTATGTAAGTGCTGGCGTAAATGTTATAACTGCTACCTATTCAGATGGCGTATGTACTGTTTCTGATACTGTTGCAATAACTGTAATCAATCCAACACCACCTGTTGCAGATTTTTCTGCAACTCCTTTACTTACAGTAACTGGTGCAACTGTACAATTTACTGATTTGTCTCAAAATGTTCCATCTAGCTGGTCTTGGGCTATTTCTCCTGCTTCATTCACATATACTGGAGGTACTTCGGCTAGCTCTCAAAATCCACAGGTTCAATTTTCTGCCGTGGGAGTTTATTCGGTTACACTTACAGCAACAAACGGAGCTGGTTCTGATGATGAAATCAAAGTAAATTATATTACTGTAATTCAGTCCTATTGTGCTTCTAATGCCACAAATACAGCCGATACCGATATCGGAAATGTTACTTTTGGTACTCTAAATAATGGTAATGCGACCCCAACGGTAAGTAATCCAACAGCAAACAGACTCTATACTGATTTCACATCCCTTCCTGTCCAATCATATGCACAGGGGGTAACCTATCCTTTCAGTATGACTCAAATTACAAGTGGAGCTACTTTTTATGATGCCTATTGTAATGTATTTATCGACTGGAATCAGGATGGAACCTTCGATCCAGTAACAGAAAGGGCGTATACAGGCGGCTCTACGAATGTGGGTAATCCAACTCTCAGCTCTACAATTGCTGTACCTGCTACAGCTACAG
>CAZNNX010000002.1:33644-52311 GCA_964574485.1 uncultured Saprospiraceae bacterium
TACGAGAATGCGTGTAATTTTAAATGAAGCTGGTACTGCCACGGATGCTCCTTGTGGAACCTATTCTTATGGTGAAACAGAAGATTACCTTTTAAATATTACTCTTGGTAATGCATGTAGTGGAACACCTTCAATAACAGATGTGGTTGCCAGTGATAGTACGGTTTGTTCAAATCAGACCATCAATTTCTCTCTTTCTACAAGCTATACAACTACAGGATTGTCTTTCCAATGGCAATCTTCAACAGATGGGATCAGCTACACAAATATTGCTGGTGCTACCAATACAACATACAGTGGTACTCAAACAGTGAATACTTATTATCAGTGTATCATCAGTTGTACGAATAGCGGTTTGAGTGTAACAAGCAATGTATTATATGTTACAATGAATTCATTCTTATCATGCTATTGTGGATCAGCATCTAACTCTAATTTAGATACAGACATCGGGAATATTACTTTTGGTGGTATAAACAACGGTATAGCTACACCGACTGTGAGTAACCCAACAGCTACAGGTACCTTTTCTGATTTTACCGGTTTACCAGCACTTGATTTTGCACAGGGTAATACCTACACATTTAGTATGACCCAAATAACAAGTGGTGCTACTTTCTATGATGCCTATGTGAATGTGTTTATCGATTGGAATCAGGATGGAACCTTTGATCCGGTTACCGAAAGAGCTTTCAATGCAGGTTTAACTACTGTTACAAATCCTACCTTAAGCGGAAATATTTTAATTCCTTCTAACTCCACATTGGGTAATACCAGAATGAGAGTGATTTTAAATGAAGCCGGTACTGCTACTGATCCTTCTTGTGGAAATTATGGTTATGGAGAAACAGAGGATTATTTAATAAATATAATTCCTTGTTCTTCTGCACAACCAACTGCAAACGGGGACACTATTTGTTTGAACGAGTCAGTAACCCTTACTGCTTTGGGTAATTCAGTAGAATGGTTTGATGCAGCTGTTGCTGGAACTTCTTTGGCAACGGGTAATAGTTACACTTCAGCTTTCTTATCTTCTAATACAACATTCTATGTTCAATCTACAGATAGTACTTGTAGACCAAGTAGCAGAATTGCTGTAGAAGTTTATGTTACCAATATCTCTACGATACTTGCTCCTGTAAATGCTGTATGTAATGCAAGTAATGGAGCTGCTTCTATTTTGCTTATTACTGGTGCCACAGCTCCCTTGTCATACATTTGGACAACAGGAGAGACCAGCGCTTCGCTTTCAGGCTTAGCTGCAGGTAATTATACATTAACTGTGACTGATGCAAATGGATGTACTTCTTCGGCTTCTGCTGGAATTGGTCAAGTATTCAATACCTTATCACTTGTTATTGCTGCCAATTCACTCCCAGTATGTACTGCTGCCAATGGTTTGGTAAGTGTAACTACAACCCAAGGACTTGCACCATACACTTATTTGTGGAGTAATGGAGGAACAACTTCAACCATTACTGGTTTAACTGCAGGAAATTATTTTGTGACTATGACTGATGCAAATGGTTGTACTGGTACAATCAGTGATAGTATTTATACTGACAATGGAAATTTATCCGGATCAACAAATGCCATATCATCTGTTTGTACTGCTTTTAATGGTGCTGCTACAGCCATTGGGGCATTGGGGACTTTACCTTATAACTATATATGGAGTAATGGCGTTACTTCGGATGTAAATTCAGGTTTAGCTTCAGGTTCCTATGTTGTTACTATTTCTGATGCAAATGGATGTGTATACGTTGAAACTGTTACAGTTGGAAACAACACAGTATTACTAACTTCAAGTTCAACTGTAACTGATGCATCGGGCGCGACTACATTAGACGGTTCAATTGATCTTACCGTGAATAATGGTACGGCTCCCTACACTTACATCTGGAGTGATGGATCTACAACAGAAGACCTGACCAGTTTGAATCCAGGTAGTTACTCTGTTACATTTACTGATGCTAATGGTTGCACTGGAACTGAATCCTTTGTAGTAAGTCAGCCTACTGCAATCGAAGCTATTTCGCAAATTCTTAATGCTAATTTATATCCAAATCCTGCAGGTTTAAGTACAACATTAGATGTGAAGATGCCGGCTTCAATGGATTTGAGAATAAGATTATTCAGTGCTGTAGGTCAGTTAATCGAGTCTGTAGAATATACACAAGTTCAACATGTACAACATGGTTTTGACTTAGTAACGCTTCCTTCAGCTTTATATTTTGTTGAAATTAGAGTTCAGGATAAGGTTCATACAATCAAATTGGTTGTCAAAAAGGACTAACAACAAGGTCGCATATAAAAAATAAAGGAGCTTTAAGCTCCTTTATTTTTTTTGTCATATTCTTTGAAAAGTTCCTTTCTTCCATATTTTGAACATATAGGACAAGCATAGGGATTATGTCCTCGTGCCGGACAATGGGACCTTCCAAAAAAAATAATTTGAAGATGTAATTTGTTCCAGATAGTTTCAGGGAACAATTTTTTTAAATCTTTTTCTGTTTGCTCCACATTTTGAGCTTTACTTAATTTCCATCTCCATGCCAAACGATGGATATGCGTGTCTACGGGAAAAGCAGGAAATCCAAAGGCCTGAGACATGACGACAGAAGCAGTTTTGTGCCCTACACCGGGCAAATTTTCAAGATCTGTATAATTTTGAGGTACTTCTCCCTTATGTTGATTTATGATAATCTCTGACAATTGATGAATTGCTTTAGATTTTTTTGGAGATAGTCCACAAGGTTTGATGATTTTTTCAATTGATTCTACAGTTAATTCAACCATCTTGTAAGGATTGTCAGCTTCCTTAAATAAATATGGTGTTACCTGGTTGACCCTTTCGTCTGTACATTGTGCAGATAATAAAACAGCTATTAATAAGGTGTATGGATCCTTATGATGTAATGGAATGGGAGTTTCAGGGTAGAAATTCTCCAAAATTTGAGCGATATCAGTTGCTATTAATTTCTTACTCATAGGCATAAAAAAACCCGAACGTATCGGGTTGTTTGTTTCTTTATCTTCCTAAATAGGATTTAAGTAATTTACTTTTCGATGTTGAGGTTCTTAATTTGTTGATCGCCTTATCTTTTATTTGTCTGACGCGTTCTCTTGTTAAACCAAAACGTTCACCAATATCCTCAAGTGACATCGGGTGTTCGTGACCAATACCAAAATAAAGTTTAATCACGTCTCTTTGCCTGTCGGTAAGGGAGAATAGAGACCTTTCAATTTCATTTCTTAAGGATTCAATATATTCAAGGCTGGCATCAGTTTTAGGTGTATTTTTATTTTCAAGAACATCTAAAAGAGAATTATCTTCACCTTCAACGAAGGGCGCATCCATAGAAACGTGTCTTGCAGCAACCCCTAATGTAGTTTCAACCTCATCAGAAGCTAAATTCAATACCTCAGCTAGTTCTTCCGCGGAAGGTTCTCTTTCAAACTCTTGTTCCAGTTTTGAAAATGCCTTATTGATTTTATTTAATGAACCAACTTTGTTCAGAGGCAGACGTACAATTCTTGACTGCTCAGCAAGTGCCTGTAAAATAGACTGTCTGATCCACCAAACAGCATAAGAAATAAATTTAAATCCTCTGGTTTCGTCAAATCTTTGAGCAGCTTTGATTAAGCCCAAATTGCCTTCGTTGATCAAGTCACTTAAAGATAAACCTTGATTTTGGTATTGTTTGGCAACAGAAACCACGAATCTGAGATTTGCTTTTGTAAGTCGCTCCAAAGAGGCCTGGTCGCCAGCTTTAATTTTTTTTGCGAGATCAACTTCCTCCTCGGGTGTCAACAGATCAACTTTTCCAATTTCCTGTAAATATTTTTCTAAAGATTGACTCTCTCTGTTTGTAATCGATTTGGTAATCTTGAGTTGTCTCATATAAAAAATAAAAGTTTAATGAATTGGCAAAGATAATAAAAAAAATGAAAACGAAGCATTTTAAAAAGTGGGGATAATTTTTCAATGAACGATATTTCGTTAAAAAAAAACTTTTTTTCGTTCAAAATGATTGAAATTTAAAAACTGTTTGTTATTTTTGATTCACATTGAATTAAGAACGATGTTTAAATATTTCTAAATGCAACGTATTGGTGATAGAATCAGATTGTTGTGCTCTGTTTTGGAACTTTCTAAAAGAAAGTTTGCAGAGAAAGTTAATATTAAAGCATCTACCCTGAGTTCAATTGTAAATGGATCTTCTCCTTCATCTGATATTATTAGTGCGGTGGTAAACAATTACCCTGAATTAAACGAAAGATGGCTTTTGATTGGAGAAGGCCCAATATGGAAAAAAGATCTTTGGCAAAGTTTTGGTGTAGCGGAACAAAAAGAACTTGATGCATTGAATGAGCAGATAAAAATCAAATCTGAAATTATCGAAGCTCTGAAAGGTCAGGTAAACGCTTTGGAAAGAACTGTAAGTCTCTTAGAAAAACAAATGAATCTTTTGGAAGGTGAAATTTCTAAAAGAGAAGAGACAAAAAAGGTTTCTTAGCAGATATAATATGTGTTTTTGATTGGTAAAACCAATTCTAAATCATATTATTGTATTGATCAAAGTGTTTTCTTATTGTTTTGTAAAGCTGAATTGAGTAAAATGGAAAAAAATGATTTGCTGTGGGCATTAGAACAAGTTAATTTTTATGCCCAGAAATTGTCTGAATCAAAAGAAGAAATTCAAAGATTAGTTTTGATTGTCAGTGAATTGAAAGATTCTCTGCAACAATGTCAGAATGAAATCAGGCAATTAGCCAAATTAACCGCTACTCAGCAGCTCTACATTGAAAAACTGGAAGAGTTATTAGATGATCCCTCCAGGATTAAACATAAAGAAACAACAATTTTAACGATTCATGGAGAATCGATTAAAGAAGATGCGTGTTAACTTTGGTCTCAATTTACAATTTGTAACTCAACAGAACGAACAGGGCGGCAAAAGGTCGCCCTGCCGTTCATGAAGATAAAGATCAAAAGTATACAAAAAGCTAACCGGATAAGTTCGAAAGAATTTATCCGGTTTTTTTTTGCTTTGACTCCAACTGTTTGAGAGCTAAAAGTGGAAAGAAAATTAATTTTTTTAAAAAAAAGTGGGAAAAAGTGGGAAAAGGTGGGAAAAAGTTTTAGTTTAGCATACTGATTGTGTGAAACGAAACGTTTGAGAGTAGGGTGATTCATCTAAATATTGAGAATTTATCAAGCTTTTAAGAGTTTTGTCAACTAAAAAGACTTACTGAATGAATCAATTTCTTGGAGAATACAATTGCAAATTAGACGAAAAAGGTCGTTTGCGTATGCCAGCACCTCTGATGAAACAGTTGGAGGGTATTGCAGAGGCAGGTTTTGTTCTCAACCGGGGATTTGAAAAATGTATTGTTCTGTATCCTAAAAATGCTTGGGGTGCTATAACAGCAGAAATTCAGAAGTTGAATCAGTATGTTAAACAAAATCGTGATTTTGTTAGATATTTTTTTAGAGGGGCAACAGAGGTTGAGATAGATGGAAGTCAGAGAATGTTGTTGCCTAAAAATTTGTCTGACTATGCGGTGATAGATAAAGATGTAGTGCTGTTTGCTTATTTTGATAGGATTGAAATTTGGTCTAAAGATGAATATGATAATCTACTTGGTGCAGAACCTAATGATTTTGCAGATCTCGCCGAAGAGGTTATGGGTAAAATTCAATTTGGACTAAATGATGGAGGGGTATCATAAACCAGTAATGCTGTCAGAGTGCCTTGAAGCTCTAGATATAAAAGAGAATGGCACTTATGTGGATGTTACATTTGGTGGAGGAGGTCATAGTAAGGAAATTTTGAAATTTTTAGGAACGCAGGGTAGGTTGTATGGATTTGATCAAGATTCCGATGCATTGCAAAATGTACCAAAAGATGAAAGATTTAAGTTGTTACCTTACAATTTTAGTTTTTTGTCACAGGGATTGAGATTAGAGGGTCAGAAAGCGGTGGATGGAATTTTAGCTGATTTGGGAGTTTCTTCCTTTCAGTTAGATACAGCAGAGAGAGGTTTTTCCTTCCGATTCGATGCAAAGTTGGATATGAGGATGAATCAAAATGCTGAAATTACTGCAGCGGACATTATTGCAACCTATTCAGAGATTGAATTGCAAAAAGTTTTAGGTCTATATGGCGAAGTAAGGAACGCCAAAACGTTAGCAGCATCAATCAATAGAGCGCGTCAACTAAGAAAAATTGAAAGAGTAAGTGATTTAATGCAGGTTCTTGAACCACTGGTCATGGGAAAGGAAAACCGATATTACTCTCAAGTTTTTCAGGCTTTACGAATGGAGGTCAATAATGAATTGACGACGCTCAAGGAAATGCTCGCACAGACAACAACACTGTTGAAGAAGGGTGGTAGGTTAGTGGTCCTAACTTACCACTCTTTGGAAGACAGAGTGGTGAAAAACTGGATGAAACACGAATGTTTTGAAAATGAACCACATAAAGATGATTTTGGAAACATAATTTCTTCTTTACGTGTAATAAATAAAAAACCCATTTTGCCTACAGAGCAGGAAGTTGAAATCAACCCAAGAGCTAGGTCAGCAAAATTAAGAATTGCAGAAAAGTTGTAATTTTTATAAAACATATATGGCAGAGAATCGATTTATTGACCCAGATGAGTTTAGAGAAAATGAAGTTGAAAACAACTTCGAGAAAAAGTCTGCTAAACCAAGAACCAATCCTCTGGGTGGGATTCATCTTAATGCCTACTTCTTCTTTAAGAATATACATTTTATTTTCTTCCTTACCTTTTTGGCATTTATTTATATCGCCAATTCTCATCATGCAGTCAGTGTGATTAAGGAAATCCGTAAAAATCAGGAATTATTAGAAAAAACGAGTTGGATGTCGAATGCTACCAAGTCCAAGTTGATGTATGAAAGCATGCAATCTCAAGTAGTTGAAAAAGTTTCTCATTTAGGTTTAAAACCAATGCATGGGAAACCAAGAAAAATTGAAGTGGAACTAAAGAAATGAATGTAAAGAAAAATACAAATAATTTATCCGTAAACGATTCAAGAAATGATATCATGAATCGGGTTTATATTGTATTTTTTATGATATTTTTTGGTTGTGCAGTTATTACATTCCGGATAGTAAGTTTGCAATTTATTGAAGGGAAAAATCTTAGGGCCAAAGCCGATAGTCTTCATTATTCACTTAGACCTGTTAAGGCAACCAGGGGTAATATTCTAGCGGATGATAGCCGTAGCTTACTGGCTACCTCCTTGCCCTATTATCAGGTAAATTGGGACCTAACCCGTATTGATCAAAATACATTTATAGAAAAATTAGATAGCATTGTTTCAGGATTAATGGTTTTTCTTGAAGATGAGTACACACTGGACGAATTACGAGAAAGAATAATTCGTGCCAAGGAATCCAAAGAAAAATATTTTTTAATTAAAAAGGGTGTGAATTATGTAGAGCTGGAAGAATTAAGAAAGTTGCCCATTTTCAGAGAGAAAAGACAAATGAAGTCTGGTTTAATTGTAAAAGAATTATCGAAGAGGCAGTATCCTTTTAAAATGTTGGCCTACAGAACCATAGGATACAACAAGTATATAGATAGGGAGGGAACTAAAGAGATGGATACGCTCAGGATTGGGTTGGAAGGTTACTGGAACGAAAAGTTGTCTGGAGAAGAAGGCAAACGATGGATGCAGCAAATCAGCAGAGGAGTTTGGGTACCTATTAGTGATATTTCCAAAGTTGAACCTCAGGCAGGAAAAGATATCGTAACAACAATTAATGTGGATATTCAGGATGTAGCTGAAAACGCCCTGTTGGAAACTCTTGAAAAGTTTGAGGCTGAACATGGTTGTGCCATTGTAATGGATGTGAAAACGGGTGAAATAAAAGCAATGGCCAATATTGGCTTCAATAAAGAGAGAACAAGTTTTTGGGAAGATTATAATTATGCTATTGGAGAAAATATGGAACCTGGATCTACATTTAAAATGTTATCCATGCTCGCGCTATTAGAAGATGGCTATGTGAAGTTAGAGGATACGGTCAACTTAAATAAGGGGAAGTGGAAGTTTTTTGATGCAGTAATGGAAGATGCCTCGGATCACGGTTTTGGTATGACAACACTTCAAAAGGCTTTTGAAATTTCCTCAAATGTTGGGATCTCTAAAATGGTGCATAAATATTATAATTCCAATCGGAAACAACAGGAACGTTTTATAAATAAATTGAAGGAACTGGGAGTTAACAAACCCACTGGAATTGAAATAGGGGGTGAAAAGTTACCTTTTTTGAAAACTCCTGATCGCGCAGATTGGAGTGGAATTACGGCACCCTGGATGTCTATTGGCTATGAATTAGAAATGACTCCCATTCAAATTCTTACACTATACAATGCGGTGGCTAATCAGGGAAAAATGATGAAGCCTCAAATCGTAAAAGAAGTTAGAGCTTACGGAAAAACAGAAGAAAAATACGATCCGCTTGTAGTGAAAAATAAAATTGCTTCAAGGAAAACTTTAGAAACCTTAAATTACCTTTTGACACAAGTTGTGGAGAATGATGAGGGAACAGCACATAATATTTACACGAAACAGTATAAGATTGCTGGTAAAACAGGTACCTCCATTATCAATTGGAAATCATATCAAAAAGGGAAAGAAGCAAAAAAGTACAGGGCATCCTTTGTAGGTTATTTTCCTGCAGATAACCCCATGTATTCATGTATAGTAGTTGTGACCAATCCGCAGTCGGGAAAATCAGGGGGATCTGTAGCCGCACCTGTTTTCAAAAAGATTGCGGATTTTTGTTATGCCTCCACGATCGAAGCCCACCCTGCACTTAATAAAGACCAATTTGTTTACACAGATGCTACTTTACCAGCTGCTCAAGCTGGATTTAAAAAAGATGTAAAACAATTACTGGCACATTTAAAGATGCCCTTTGTTGATAATTCAGACTCTGAATGGTCTGTAGGAATGGTAGATCATGATACGATTACACTCTTGTCTAGGTCAATAAAAGATGATGTTGTTCCAAATGTCATTGGGCTAGGTTTGAGGGAAGCTTTGTATTTACTGGAAAATAGAAGGTTGAGAGTTATGGTATTAAACAAAGGAAAAGTAATTAGTCAATCGATCCCGGCAGGAACCAAAATAAAATCTTCTAGAACAATAACCCTCGTGTTAAAATGAAATTAAGAGATCTGTTAATTAATATAAGGTATAAGGCCCATGGAAATTCCGATTTATTGGAATCAGAGGTTTTGTCTTTAAGTTCAGACTCGAGAAATATTGAGATGGGAACCTTATTCTTTGCCTTAAAAGGGGTAAGTTTAAATGGACACGATTTTATTCATTCCCTGGAAAATCAGGGTGTTGTCATGTTCCTCGGTACAGAGTTAGTTCAACTGAATCAAGGTGGAATTTACATTCAGGTAGAAGATGCTAAAAAAGCTTTAGGGATTATATCATCTCGATTCTACGATGATCCTTCCCATCAATTAAAAGTGGTAGGTGTAACAGGAACTAATGGTAAAACCACCATTGCCACTTTGCTTTTTCAACTTTTTAAATCCTTTGGATACAAAACGGGGTTGATCTCAACTGTAGAAAATAAAATCAACGACATTGTAATCCCTGCGACACATACGACACCTGATGCCATCAGTTTACATGCATTACTTGCCAGTATGAGGGACCATTGCTGCGAATATGTTTTTATGGAAATTAGTTCACATGCCATCGATCAGGATCGAATTTATGGATTGAAAATTGAAGGTGCTGTTTTTTCCAATATTAGTCATGATCATCTGGACTATCACGGTAATTTTCAAAATTATATATACGCCAAGAAAAAACTTTTTGATCAACTGGGTTCCAAATCCTTTGCACTAGTCAATATGGATGATAAGCGGGGACCCATCATGATTCAGAATACAGAAGCACAAGTATATAAATATGGTTTGTATTCAGATGTTGATTATAAAGGTAAGATCATAGAAAATACAATGGAGGGTCTTTGCTTGGAAATCAATCAGACTGAATTGAACAGTAGACTGGTAGGTGATTTTAATGCGTATAATTTACTGGCAGTTTATGGTACTGCGCTATTACTAGGAGAAGATAAAATGGATGTTTTAGAGCATATGAGTTTGCTTGTGGCTGCGGAAGGTAGATTTGATCGAATTTATGATGAATTAACCGGCGTTCATGCCATAGTTGATTATGCACATACTCCAGATGCATTGGATAAGGTTTTGGAAACAGTTAACAAAATGAGACAGGGTTCAACTAAAATTATTACTGTTTTTGGTTGCGGAGGTAATAGGGATAAGGCAAAAAGACCTGAGATGGGAAGATTAGCAGTAAAATGGAGTGATCGGGTGATTATCACTTCTGATAATCCCAGAAATGAAAATCCTATGGAAATTTTAAAAGAAATAGAATCAGGAATTGATGCAAAGGATAAACATAAGGTTTTTTTGATTGAAGACAGGAGGCAGGCCATTCGCATTTCAATTCAATGGGCCTCAAAGGGAGATATTGTTTTGGTTGCGGGGAAAGGACATGAAAAATATCAGGAGCTGGCAGGTGTAAAATATATTTTTGAAGATAGGGAAGAGATAAAATTAGCTTTGGAAGAATTGAAAAACAACTAAGAATGCTTTATCATTTATTTGATTTTTTAGATACACAATACGATCTGCCAGGTGCAGGCCTATTTAAGTATATAACCTTCAGAGCTGCTTTGGCTGTAGTGATTTCATTGATTATCACTATTGTTTTAGGATTTAGGATTATTACTATAATCAAAAATCGCCAGATGCTGGAAAAGCAAAGAGCTTTGGGGCTTCCCGGTGAAGAATTGAAAGCAAAAACACCAACTATGGGTGGCTTATTAATTCATTTAGCGATCATATTGCCCTGTCTTTTACTTTGCGATTTAACCAATATTTACATTCAGCTTATGCTTCTTTCCACCATATGGATGGGTTCAATAGGCTTTTTAGATGATTATTTAAAATTAACAAAGGGAAAGGAGGGTTTAAAAGGAGGTTATAAGGTTTTAGGTCAGGTCGTACTGGGCTTGATAGTCGGATTGGTTATGTTATACCATCCACAGGTTGTAGTTAGGGTAGATAAGTCGCAATTGGACTTGAGCCGGCATAATATAGTAGATACAGTACAGGTAGCAATTGCTAATACAAGCGAGGTAAAAGAAATGTATTATGTTAAATCTACTATGACAAATGTTCCTTTTTTGAAGGGCAATGCTTTTGACTATCAATATTTATTATGGTTTTTAGGTGAAAATGCCATGATATGGGTTTGGATTATATTTATTCCCATTGTAATTTTTATAGTAACAGCGGTGTCAAATGCAGCCAATTTAACGGATGGCATTGACGGACTAGCTGCAGGCGTTTCTGCTATTATTGGTGCCACCTTAGGGTTGCTTGCCTATATCTCTGGTAATACGCTTTTATCTGAATATTTAGGCGTATTGTATGTTCCCTATGTAGGAGAATTGGCCATTTTTACTTCATCTTTTTTAGGCGCTTGTATTGGATTTTTATGGTATAATGCTCATCCGGCACAAGTATTTATGGGAGATACGGGAAGCCTGGCGCTCGGTGGAATTATCGCAGCTTTAGCGATCATTATCAGGAAGGAATTATTAATTCCTTTACTCTGTGGAATTTTTCTTGCAGAAAATCTATCAGTTGTTTTACAAGTAAGTTATTTCAAATACACGAAGAAGAAATATGGAGAAGGTCGACGTATTTTTTTAATGAGTCCTCTTCACCATCATTTTCAAAAACTGGGATGGCATGAATCGAAAATTGTAACAAGGTTTTGGATTCTGGGAATATTTTTAGCTGTATTAACTATTATAACTCTGAAAATCAGATAATTCTTTATGAGTAAAGGGAAAATGAATATAGAAGGGAAAAAAGTACTCATTTTAGGTGCCGGCGAAAGTGGCAGTGGCGCAGCTGTATTAGCCAAAATCAAAGGAGCAGAGGTTTTCGTATCAGATGCTGGGCTTATCAAAGATTCATATAAAAGCCTGCTGACTCAGTATGATATTCCCTTTGAGGAGCAAGGTCACCAGAACTTGAATTTTATGAAAGAGGCTGATTTGGTGATAAAAAGTCCTGGAATTCCGGAGAAAGCGACCATCATGCAAGAATTGGTAGCAATTGAAAAACGGATTGTAGATGAAATCGAATTTGCATGGCATTTTACCAATGGAAAATGTATTGCAATCACAGGGAGTAATGGAAAAACAACAACTACAAGGCTAGTATATCATATTTTAAAAGAAGCAGGATTTGATGTTGGTTTAGCTGGGAACATTGGCTCAAGTTTTGCTTTGCAGGTGGCCTTGGCAGATCGGGATTATTATGCTTTGGAAGTGAGTAGTTTTCAACTTGATCGTTGTTTTCAATTTAGCCCAGAAATTGCAATTATTACAAATATTACTGCAGATCATCTGGATCGTTATCAATATCAGATGGATTATTATATTTCATCCAAATTAAGAATTGCACAGTGTTTAGACCAGCAGCATTTTTTAATTTTCAATGCTGATGATGAAAATATAAGAAGAGGTTTTGATTTGAATTCAAATGAGAGAAGCTATCATAGGCTAGGAATTTCCATGGCGGCCCTTGCGGATACTAAATCTGGGCTTTTGAGAGTACAGGATAGTAATTTTGAGATGCCTTTGGATCAACTTTCAATTCAAGGTTGGCACAATAGGTTCAATATTTCCTGTGCAGTGAAAGCAGCCCAGATTTTAGGAATTTCGAATGAAAAAATTTCTCATTCGCTGACTTCTTTTATCAATGAATCTCATCGTTTGGAATGGGTTAAATCTGTAGACGGTGTAGATTATATAAATGATTCCAAAGCTACCAATGTAGATGCGGTTTTTTATGCTTTGGAAGCCATGACTAAAAAAGTTGTTTGGATCGTAGGTGGTGTAGATAAGGGAAATGATTATCGTCAGATAGAAAATTTAGTTCAGAATAAAGTACAAACCATTATTTGTTTGGGTATCGACAATAAGCCATTAATCGATTTTTTTGGCAATATGGGTATTCCCATGATCGATTGTTCAAGTATGGTTGAAGCGATTAGACAGGCCAGGTTATACGCGAAACCGGGGGAAGTAGTATTGCTTTCCCCGGCCTGTGCTAGTTTTGATTTGTTTCAAAACTATCAACATCGGGGAGATCAATTCAAACAGATAGTAAAAGCTATGGAAGCATGTTGAGAAATAAATTACAAATGAACTTACAAGCCTCTAAAGTTTTTAGGGGTGATCAGGCTATCTGGCTTATTGTACTTTTATTGGGGATCACCTCAATGTTAGTCGTTTATAGTTCCACAGAAAATTTAGCTTCACGACAGGATACAAATGTTGAAATGGTTTTGGTTCGACATGGGCTTTTTATGTTAATAGGGGTAGGAGTTATGATATTCTCTCATTTAATCAATTATTTGAAATATGCCAAGTTAGCTCCTTTGCTTTTAGCCCTGGCCATTTTTTTGCTTTTGTATACCATGGCGTTTGGCGTTCATCTGAATGGAGCTGCTCGTTGGATTCGTATACCACTTACACCTTTTACGATTCAAACATCTGATTTTGCCAAGGTTGCACTCATGTTATATTTAGCAAGAACTATATCACTCATGCAGAATAAAGCAATAAATAAGTGGGAATTGTACGGTCCGGTGATTGCTATCTGTGTTCTAATAGCTCCCTATGACCTCTCCAATGCACTTGTTTTATTTGCTACTTCTATTTTAGTTATGGTAATTGGTAAGGTAGATGTTACAGATATTCTTAAAGTAATGGGTATAGGTTTGGCAGCTTTTGCGATTTTGATTTTCCTTTCTGACTATATCACTGAAATTAGAGCTGACACGTGGATCAGCAGGTTTAAAAATTTTGTCGAGGATTCAGAGGCAGAGCAGGTAATGCTTTCCAAAATGGCTGTGGCAAGGGGCGGATTCATTGGAGTTGGACCTGGAAATGGAGTACAGTCTCATTTTTTACCTCATGCTTATTCAGACTATATCTACTGTATTATTGTAGAGGAATATGGATTGGCTGGTGGCCTTTTTGTTCTTTTCCTTTATGTTGCTCTGGTTTATCGTTGTATTCAAATGGTAAGAAAGTCAGCGAAAACATTTGGGGCAATGTTGGCAGTAGCTCTGAGTATGGGATTAGCTTTTCAGGCCTTTGCCCATATTGCTGTTAATGTCAATTTAGTACCGGCAACGGGGTTGACCCTACCCTTTATAAGTTTGGGCGGTTCTTCTCTTTTATTTACAGGTTTATCTTTTGGAATTATATTAAGTGTAAGCAGAGGTGTTGATAAAACAACTCTGAATAAAAAGATGAATACATCAAATTCTTTAGAAAATCAATTTACAAACCGGGTAGATGATACCCCTGAACCCTACGCATCATGAGAGTAATCATTAGTGGCGGAGGAACAGGAGGTCATATATACCCCGCTATCGCCATCGCTGACGCTTTAAAAAAGCAAGTTCCAAAGGCTGAAATTTTATTTGTCGGTGCAAAAGGAAGAATGGAAATGGAAAAAATTCCATTGGCAGGTTATCCTATTGAAGGTTTGTGGATCAGTGGTTTTCAGAGAAATCAAATCTTCAAAAATATTCTTTTACCTCTCAAGATTATAGTTTCACTTTTTTCAGTTTGGAGAATTATTAAAAAAATGAATCCTGATATCGTAATTGGTGTCGGAGGTTATGCCAGTGCTATGGCTGTTCAGGTGGCAATTTGGAAGGGAATTCCAGTTTTGATTCATGAACAAAATTCCTTTGCCGGAAAAACAAATCAGATCCTGTCCAAAAAAGCCAGTAAAGTCTGTGTAGCTTTTGATCAGATGGATCGATTTTTCCCGAAGGAGAAAATAGTTGAAACAGGAAATCCAATTCGTACTCAAATTGAGGAGAGTAGTTTTTCTAAAAAAGAGGCAATTGCTTTTTTTAAGTTGGACCCCAATAAAAAAACTCTTTTTGTAACAGGTGGAAGCTTAGGAGCTGGTACTATCAATCGAAGCATCGCAGCAGCTGTGGATCAATTCATTTCAAATCAAATTCAAGTGATATGGCAGGTTGGTAAAATACATTATGAAGTGTTTGCCACTTTACATAATCCGATACAGGGTATTTTGGTTTTGCCTTTTGTGGAAAGAATGGATATGGCTTATGCAGCTGCCGATTTGGTCGTATCCAGAGCAGGAGCCTTGACTTTATCCGAAATTCAAGTACTTGCTAAAGCTTCTATTTTAATACCTTCTCCTAATGTAGCAGAAGATCATCAAACAGTTAATGCGAGGTCGATGACGGAAAAAGGAGCTGCTGTATTTATAAGTGATAAGGAAGCGCAAGAAAAGTTGGGTGACAGGATACTACAACTTTTGTCATCCACAGATCAGTTAAATCAATTGGGAGAAAATGCGGGTGCTTTGGCTAAAACCAGGGCTGCTGATAAAATTGCTTCCCTGGCATTGCAAATTATTAAAAATCAATCCTTATGAATATTAATGAAATAAATAGAATTGATTTTTTAGGCATCGGTGGAATCGGGATGAGTGCTATCGCCAGATATTTGAAATCCATTGGTAAGGAAGTCTTTGGTTATGATAAAGTTCAAACAGAATTGACAATTGCATTGGAAAATGAGGGAATTCATGTGAGATACAATGAAGATCCAAATGTATTACCAGAAAAGATTGATCTGGTTGTAATTACTCCAGCCATACCCAAAGATCATGCAGAATGGTTGCACTATCAAAATACAGACATACCTATTTTGAAAAGAGCTGAAATATTGGGACTGATCTCAAAAGGCAGAAGAACAATAACTGTAGCTGGAACACATGGAAAAACAACAACATCCACTTTGTTGACCTATATTCTCCATTGCTCCGGAATAAAATGCAGTGCATTTCTAGGAGGTATTTCGGTTAATTTTGATTCAAATTATATTCAGGGAGATTGCGATTGGGTAGTAATGGAGGCTGATGAATACGATCGCTCTTTTTTACAATTGTATCCTGAAATTACAATTCTTACTTCTTTGGATGCCGACCATCTGGATATCTATGGTAATCATAATGAAATGATTAAGACCTACCATAAGTTTTTATCACAGGTTCAGAATAAAATCATTTTACATCAATCCATTACAGCAGATCAATATTCCGCCCAGGTATTCACCTATGGTAGTGGAGAAGGTGCAGATTTTCAGGCTGTTGGAATTGCTTCTGATTTTCCAGGTTGTAGATTTGACTTTAAGAGTGATTCCACGCAATGGGAGCAATTAAAGATATCTATGGCAGGTGAGCATAATATAGAAAATGCCACTGCGGCGATAAGTGTTGCGCTCCAATTAGGATGTTCCGAAGCCGATATTAGAACAGCTTTGTCAACATTTAAAGGAATTAAAAGAAGATTTGAATGGATCTATAGTGATGCAAATTTTTCATTTATTGACGATTATGCCCATCACCCTTCTGAAATAAAGGCTGCTATATCTGCTGTACGATTATTATTTCCAGAGAAAAAAATAACTGGAATATTTCAACCACATCTTTTTAGTCGAACCAAAGATTTTGCTGATGGCTTTGCTCAAGCCTTGGATAGTTTGGATCAATTGTATTTGCTTGAAATTTATCCTGCCAGAGAAAAGCCAATGGAAGGTGTAAATTCTCAAATGTTATTGGACAAGATGCATGGAAAGCATAGAAGCTTACTGTCTAAGTCAGAACTGATGCAAGAGTTGAAAAAAAATAAGCCGGAATTGCTTTTGAGTTTGGGGGCAGGAGATATAGGTGCCATGGTAAGTGACATTAAAGAAAAAATTTATTTAACAAAGTAAAATCTAATGATTAAGATACATCCTAAAAAAAGAAAATGGTTAATGAAGAGACTCCTTTGGGTGGGTCTTCTGCTACTCATTTTAATAATTGTATGGGGAGGTATAGAGTTGAGAAACAAAAGTCTGGTTAGTCAGTTAAAAATTGAAATCGTTCAGGATGAAGACAAGGATAAATTTGTTGGTAGTGAAGAAGTGAAGGGAATTCTTTTTAAAAATTTTGGTCATTATATCGAAGGTCAGGTTATTGAAAGAATTAATGTGAAATCAGTAGAATCGGTTTTGGAACAGGATCCCTACATCAAAGATGCAGAAGTGTATATAGATGCAAGGAATCAGGTTAATATAAAAATTGTACAGAGAAAACCATTGATAAGGGTAATGGATCTTGTAGATGAGACCTATTATCTGGATGAAGGAGGAAAAAAGATGCCCTTTACTACCAGGTACGTTTCAAGAACTTTGGTGGCATCAGGGGATATTGGAATGTACAATGATACCTTATTTCAGAAAAAAGAGGGAAGATTATATCAAGTCTTGGAATTAGCAAAAGAAATACAGAAACACCCTTTTCTCAAGGTTCAAATCGGACAGATCAATGTTGAGTATAATGGAGAAGCAATATTAGTGCCTATTCTGGGTAATCATTTAATTGAGTTTGGATATCTCAATGAAAATGTAGCTGATAAATTGTTCAATCTTATGGTGTTTTATGAAAAGGGGTTGCCCTATGAGGGATGGGAAAAATACAAGAGTATAAGTCTGGCTTTTAAAGGCCAGGTTGTAGCGAAAAGGAAACAAGTAAAATGAAAGGTCTTTAATTATTTATAAACTGTTTTATTGGAATCATTGGGTAATTGTACCCGTACAAAAACTTTACTATTATGGAAAACAAAAATGACATTGTAGTTGCCTTAGACATCGGAACTACCAAAATTGTGGCAATGGCAGGACGCAGAGATGCCCTTGGGAAAATTGAAATTTTAGGAACTGGAAAAGTGGAATCCGTAGGTGTTTTACGCGGCGTAGTTTCTAATATCGAAAAAACTGTCCAAGCCATAAGCGCTGCAATTGCAGATGCTGAGAAAAGAGCTAAAGTCAGAATCGGACTAGTTAATGTAGGCATCGCCGGGCAGCATATCAAAAGTTTGCAGCATAGGGGCATCTATACCAGAAATAATGGTCAGGATGAGATTACTCAAAAAGATATTGACAATCTGATTTCCGACATGTATAAATTAGCCTTACCTCCCGGTGATAAAATTATACATGCTATTCCTCAGGAGTACATCGTTGACAACGAACAAGGAATCATTGATCCTATCGGTATGTCGGGTGTAAGGTTAGAGGCTAATTTTCACATCATCACAGGTCAAATGACTGCAATCAAGAATTTGCAAAGGTGTGTTGAAAAGTCAAATCTCAGAATGTCAAGTTTAACATTGGAGCCGATTGCCTCAGCTGCAGCTGTTCTTACTGCGGAGGAAATGGAAGCCGGTATCGCTTTGGTTGATATTGGGGGTGGAACAACTGACATCGCTATTTTTCATGAAGGAATTATCAGACATACAGCTGTAATACCATTTGGAGGTAATATCATTACCAAAGATATTAAGTGTAGATAATTTCCCTGTAGCAACTTGCGCCACAAATGGCATTAAGTTATTAGGAATTCCTCTGGGATCCTCTCCAATCAGGCCTGACTCATGGGCCCCTACTGGGTTAAA
>CAZNNX010000003.1:0-5256 GCA_964574485.1 uncultured Saprospiraceae bacterium
AGATTTGTTATCCTTTGGGGTTCTGCCTGCCATTTTGTTTTTTCAATTATTGAGAACAGAGGGTATGGATTTTGGTTTCGCTGTATATCTTGTATTTCTTATGGCTCTAGCTTCTGCATTGCGTTTAGCCAAATTCAACCTAGATGAAAGACAAACGAATTATTTTGTTGGATTGAATACTCCGGCAAATACAATTTTAACCCTTGGCGTAAGCAGTTCTTTGGCGAAATATGACATATTTAGTCCGGAATTTGTTCTTTATCTCATTGTTAGTTTGACACTCATTCAATCTGTTCTGTTGATTTCTGAGATGAGATTTATAAGTTTGAAGTTTTCCAAGTTTAGTTGGAATGAGAATAAATCAAGATGGTTCTTACTGATGGGATCTGCCTTGTTGATGGTTTTTCTTTCCTTACCTTTGGCCTTGATAGCAATTATTCTATTGTATCATATGGTATCATGGGTTGACACTTTAATACGCTCTAAATAAGAAAATTCATTTTTTCTTTTTAGGCTTCATTTTATTCTTTTGCAAGAATTCGTGAGCCAAATTGAAAAAGTTTACGGACCCCTTAGATGCAGCATCGTACATGGCAACTGGTTTTCCCTCACCCGGAGCTTCCGACAATCTGGAGTTTCTGTGAATAATTGTTTCGAAAACTCGGTCTGTAAAATATTTTCTTGCCTCCTCAACTACTTCTTTGGCTAATCTAAGCCTGATATCGTACATGGAAAGAAGAATGCCCTCAATGTCTAAATCTTTATTTAATTGACTTTTTACCAAGCGTACCGTATTCATCAACTTGCCTAATCCTTCAAGAGCAAAATATTCACATTGTACTGGAATGATGACAGAGTCGGCTGCTGTTAGAGCATTAATGGTGACAAGCCCCAAAGAGGGTAAACAATCTATAAAAATAAAATCATAATCATCCTTTAATTGATCAATTACAGACTTCATTATATATTCTCTTTGCCACCTGTTAATCAATTCTATTTCAGCTCCTACTAAATTAATATGTGCTGGCAATATATATAAATTAGGAGTACTAGTGGGCAAAACAGCAGATTTTGGATCCACATCGTCTATCAAACAATCGTACAAGCTAATTTCAACAGAATCTGGTGATATGCCAACACCCGACGTAGAATTGGCCTGAGGATCTGAATCAATAATGAGCACCTTATACTCCAGAATCGCTAAACTCGCAGACAAATTGATAGAGGTGGTAGTTTTTCCTACTCCACCTTTTTGATTCGCAATAGCAATTACTTTACCCATTCAATTAATATTTCGTAAGTTTGGCTCTCAATATTCATACCAGTTCAAAGTTATATAATTTGAATGAATATTTCAAAAAAATCAAATAGTGCTGTACAGATAATGCCAAACAAATCTAAATACCTTATTCTTGCACATGTATCGATGTTTGCTGTTGCACTCATATATGCAGCAAATTTTTCGCTAGCCAAAATGATCATGCCCCTTTACCTTGGAGCTTTTGCCTTTATCTTTCTTAGAGTTGGCGCTGCAACGATTCTGTTTTGGATTTTTAGCTGGAATGTAAAAGAAAAGATTGATAGAAAAGATATTCCTCAATTGGTTTTATGCGGTTTTTTTGGAGTGGCATTGAATATGATGACTTTTTTCAAAGGGCTGGAGTATACAACACCTATAAATGGAGCACTTATTATGCTTCTAACCCCCATTCTTGTTAGTGTTTTTTCATTTGTTATTTTGAAAGAAAAGCTAAAATGGACTAAAATTGTTGGCCTTATAATGGGTCTTACAGGTGCTTATATTCTTATCAACCAAAGGCAAAATGTAGAGTTGAATGCAAATAATATTCCTTTAGGTAATCTATTGGTGGCAATCAATGCGGCCTCCTATGGAGTTTATCTCATTATGATCAAACCACTTACCCAAAAATACAACTACCTCTTATTATTGAGATGGACCTTTACCTTCGGTTTTTGTTTTGTTATTCCTTTTTCATGGAGTGAATTAACCGAAATTCAGTGGTCTGAGTGGCCAGCTTTTGCCTATTGGGTATTGTTATATGTGTTGATTGCAGTCACTTTCTTAACATATCTTTTAAATGGATGGGCGCTTACCATTGTTTCTCCTGCCTTGGTAGGGGCCTATATTTATCTGCAACCCTTACTCACTTCTTTTATTGCAATTGTAGGGGGTTTTGATGTAATGAATTTAACCATGGCATCTGCCTCTCTATTTATTTTTATTGGGGTATACATGGTGGGTAAAAAATAATGAAAAAAACATACATCCTTTTCTTTATTTTCTGCATCTATATATTTGATAGTTGAAGAGATGTTGTGTTGAAAAAGTTATTTGAAATTCTGTGTAAAATAAATACCATGCCTCATCCTCCGATGAAAAAAAAGTGTATTTTTGGACATTCATTTTAAATCTTAAATCTTATGCAATTTCCATCAAATTTAAAGTATACGAGCGATCATGAATGGCTTAGAATTGAAGGCGAGTTCGCTTTTGTCGGTATTACAGATTTCGCCCAGGGTGAATTAGGAGATATCGTCTATGTAGATATCAGCGCTGAAGGGGAAACTCTAGGTCAAGGTGATATATTTGGATCAGTAGAGGCTGTGAAGACAGTTGCAGATTTATTTATGCCTGTATCTGGTGAAGTCGTAGAGATTAATTCAAATCTGAATGACAGTCCGGAATCTGTTAACAATGATCCTTACGGAAATGGTTGGATGGTTAAAATTAAATTAACAAACAGCAGCGAAATAGATGGATTGATGGATGCAGATGCTTACAAGGGTAGTATTAATGCGTAATTGGTCCCTTACAGTTTTTCTTAGCATTTTTATTTTTTGGGCCTCTATAATCAAAACTCCTAGCATTATTCATTCTTCTCATTGGTTGTTAGGGAATATTGATAAACTAATCCATTTCGTATTGTATGCCATTTACAGTCTAAGTCTTTTTATTTCTTTCAATGCAAGTAAAGGCAAATGTTATAAAAGTTTTATGATCTCTGTGTCCTATGGATTTTTTATCGAATGTATGCAGTCTTTTACACCATATAGAAGTTTTGATTTATATGATATTTTATTTAACGCTTTGGGATCTTTTTCAATGCTATTTTATTTACACAGATACAAAAGATAGTTTTGAAACTACAATATAAAATGTATCTTTAACACACAATTGTTATTATTAATTGAAAAATTATGACAAACACAGTTTCTTTTATTTCTAGTACTTTGTTCCTGAGTATAAAAGTGTCCACAACTGCAGTTTTGCTAAGTACCTTTGGTATTGTTCTTGTCATTTTTGCCGGGATTTATGGATTTAAATATTACCTTAACAAAAAAACTAGGGAAATCCTAAATACACCGATCCAAACCCAAGAACTCCACTCATACACACGCAAACTAAAGCAGGTAGGGATTTACCAATACAGTGGAACCATTTACACAGGTGGCTTGGCAACAGCTCTTCTACTTTGTTTCCTCGCTATTAACTGGACAACCTCAGAAACAGAAGAGGTTATTGAAGAGGTCGATATCGAATTGGCTACCCAGGATTTGGAAGTGGATGTTCCAAATACACCACCACCACCTCCACCACCACCACCGCCACCACCACCTCCACCGCCACCAACTCAAATTAAAATTGACGATAAAGAGCCAGAACCCGAGCCAGAACCCATCAAACAAGATGAAAAGCAACAGGATTTGGAAGGTGCCAAAGGGGGTGTAGAAGGAGGAACAGGAACTCCACCACCACCACCACCACCACCACCACCGCCACCACCACCAGCAGCAGAGCCTGAAATCTTTACCATAGTTGAAGAAATGCCCTCCTTCCCAGGTTGTGAAAAAATTAAGGAAAAAGATGAAAGACAGAAATGCTCTGACAAAAAAATGGTTTCATTTATAGGTCAGAAAGCTGGTTATCCATCTATGGCTAGAGAAGCAGGATTTGAGGGAACTGTTTTTGTAAGATTTGTGGTAGAATCTGATGGTACGGTAACTAATGTAGAAATTCTGAAAGATAATACTCCCGGAGGTGGTCTAAAAGAAGCTGCTCTTCGTGCTGTACAAAGTATGAATCAAATGGGAGAGAAGTGGAATCCCGGAAAGCAAAGAGGTAATCCTGTTCGAGTTAGAATGGTGGTACCAGTTAAGTTTAAACTACAATAACTTTTGAATAACAATTAATAGGTCTTATTGGAAAATAAGACCTTTTTTTATTATGGAAATAGGACTGTTTTTTGGATCATTTAATCCTGTACACATAGGTCATTTAATAATAGCCTCTTATTTTTCTCAGGTTGAAGTTCTTGATGAGGTTTGGATGGTATTATCACCTCAAAACCCATTAAAAGAAAAAAAATCCCTGGCAGATGATTATGTGCGACTTGAAATGCTGGAAAAGTCTCTGGAAAATCAAACAAGAATTAAAGTATCCACAATAGAATTTGATTTGCCGATACCATCCTATACTGTAGATACACTTACTTATTTACAGGAAGAAAATCCTGAAAATAAGTATCACTTGATCATGGGTGCAGATAATTTATTACAGTTGAAGAAATGGAAAAATTTTGAACTTATTCTTCGAAACCACAAAATTCACGTCTATAATAGGATTCATAATAATTTACAAGATTGGCAGAATCACCCTTCCATTCTCTTTTATGATGATGCCCCCATTATTGAAATTTCTTCTACCCAAATCCGACAAATGATCAAAAGTGGAAAACCAATACAGTTTTGGGTAACAGAGGAAACTAGAGAAATTATTGAGAAGTCAAATTTGTATCTTTGATTCTATTTGTATTTTCTTTTTCTCCATTGATAGAAGAATAAGCCGAATATAAGAACAAAAAGCAGGGGAATCCCCATGTTAATAAGTTGCCATTTTAGCTCTTCCTGCATGGCTCTTTCCTGATCCAATGGCCTTAACTTAATTTCCTTACTTCTGGCAGAAATGAGACCCGTTTCATCAAGAAGATATTCTACAGAATTCATTATAAATTCTTTGTTAGAAAAGACTCTGGGTCCCGTTTCAGGATGATACCCTGCGCCAATAGGTACGGTTTTACCCGAACTCGTGTATACCTCATTTTTTCCTATTTCCCCATCTGAAATAACAATCATTTTACTTGGATTTCCTTTATCTCTGATAGGATAATTACCAATTTGATTCCATTTGTTGGCAACTTCCACAGGAATTCTATTTCTGAAATAAGATTCAAAATT
>CAZNNX010000003.1:5266-46134 GCA_964574485.1 uncultured Saprospiraceae bacterium
CCCTCCAGTAGTATGGCTACATTCTGATTACCCTTAGTAAAGGCATCTGCCCTAATGGCTGGATCAATGGATTGAAGTGAAACAGGAGTTGGAGGATACTGGACCCTTGAATATTTTGAACTTCTTAAGAGTACGGTTTTCAGGACCCGTCCCTTCGTTATTACAGTATCTAAGCTTGATGCATATTTGGTCAATACAAAATCAATATTTTTAACAATAGGGTGATCTATAGTTGATTTTCCTGAACTTTGAGCTTCAATAGGTGTTTGAAAGGGATAAACCAAAGGATAATAAAACCATTTGGGATTTGATTTTTGACCTTGACTTGTCTGTAGTCCTAATATGGAAGCAGCATCATATGAGGCTATCAAATTATAGTTTAGCCTGACACCGTAGTTAAACAAAAATCTTTGTAAATCAGTTGAACTTTCGAAGGGTACAGCCTGGCCTTCTTTATTTCTTAAACTATCATCCTCCATTTGTAACCCATCAACCATCCAAAGTAATTTTCCGCCATTCATTATGTACTGGTCAATTTTAAATTGATCGTCAGGTGTAAATTCACTTTGAGGTTTTTGTACGATAACAAGATGTATGTTACTATCAATTTGATTGACATCACTTAGGTTGAGCCTGGCAATATCATAATATTCAAAAAGAGATTTTTCCAATTCATTTGTATAAGGTCTCGCCAATTCACCATGTCCTGTTAGTAAAACCAAACGTGATCTGTTTTTTTGTTTCAATTTCTGTATGGCTGCTGCAAATTTATACTCAAGGAAATTAATGGAAGGATCAATATCAGAGGGTTGAAAATAGCCATCTCCTAATTCCATTAGTTGCACGACCTGAAATTTATTTCCATATCTAATAATGGCAGAAGGAAAAACAAGCATTAACTTAGCCTGTCTTTTATCCATAATTTGAAGAGGCATAATCCCTTGCTTACTAAGTTTGGTCTGCATATCTTTTCTTTCTTCATCCGATCCTTGCAATGGGTTATAAAACCTGAAATCAATAAGATTTCCCGATTTTTCCCTGAAAACAGTTAACAGGTCAATTACTGCACTTTTAAGATGTTTGAACTCTGATGGAAATTCACCCTCTAAATAAATTTCAATGGTAAAGGTACTTGTGTCATTTTTTAATGATCTTAATAAAGCATCGGTAGCCTTATTCATTGTAAATCGTCTATCTTCAGTTAAATCTATTTTGGTATAAATAAAACTGGATAAAATATTAATGAATAGTAAAATTCCAATTGAAATGAAAAAGTAGAAAAGGGATTTATTTTTATTTTGAAAAGACATAGTTACCATTTTTTACGCTCTAAACTGAATCGGGTGGCTAACAAAAAAAATAAACTCAGGCTAATGAAGTAGATTAAATCTCTCGTATCTAATAAACCTTTACTAATAGAGGCATAGTGAAAATTGATACCGCAATATTCTAGAATTAAATCTGCCCAGCCAAAAAATATAGGCAACTTACTAATACTACTGAAAGCATCATAAAAAAAAGCACAAAGAAATAAGCCTAATAAAAATGCTACAATCTGATTTTTAGTAATAGATGAAGCAAAAATGCCAATGGAGATAAAGCTGCTACCTAAAAAAAATAAGCCGAGATAAGATCCCAAAGTACCACCAAAATCTAAATTTCCCTTAGGTAATCCCAATTCATAAATAGAAAAGAAATATACCAAGGTGGGTAATATAGCAACTAATACCAGACTCAATGCAGCAAAAAACTTACCCAATAAAATGTCCCATTCGGTAAGTGGCCTTGTATTCAAGAGCTCAATTGTTCCCGTCTGAATTTCCTCTGCAAAACTTCTCATTGTGATGGCTGGAATCAGGAATAAAAAAATATAGGGAGCCATGCTGAAAAATCCATCCATAGATGAAAAACCATAACTTATCACACTATAGTCAGGAAAAACCCACATGAATAATCCTGTAGCTAACAAGAATACAGCAACAGCTATATAGCCCACTAAGGATGATAAAAACAAATGAATTTCTTTCTTATAAATACTCCACATGTTTGCATTCAATTTATTTTGACAAATATATAGGATTTCTGTCGTTATAGATTAATAAAGTTTTAAAGAGCTTGGTTTGTTTTTCATCTATCTTTAATTCCAACATTGATTTTTTTAATCCAACATCATCAGAACTCAGCGAGAAAAGGTTTTCGTAATTAAAACTAAAACTAATTCCGTCTTCATGTTTAAAAATGTGTTCAACAAATACTAATTCTTTATTTTTTATACTTTTTCTTCCTATTAATTCTCCACTGTATGGGTTGTGAACTTGCATCCAAACTTCTTTTTCCCTAAAGGCCTTGTAATAGTAATAACATATTTTTCCAATCACATGTAATTTAGAAAAGTAAATATAAGGGCCATTTGTTTCTTCAGTTTTTATGTAGGGGATACCCATGTAACACAGCCCCCAAATTTTGTCTTTTTTTTGATTTCTTAATAATATTTCCAGTGAACTACTGTCAATTAAAATAAGGCTTTCCTCAGCGTTAACCTGAAGTGCAAGCATGTTACTATCAATTTTAGCTGCCTTATTTTCTTTAAATTCATCATAAGAATAGAAAATGCCATCCTCATAAAGAAAATCATTATTAAGAACAGATTTCTGCCCGTAAGAGCATGATATCCAAATTAAGAAAATAGTTAAGATGTAATATTTTTTCATAACTTATTAAAAAAGGCTGTGTTAGACAACACAGCCCTAAAATCATACCAAAATTATGTTTTATTTTTTTATGAGTGATTTCAGAACATCTTGATTAATCTCAACCTTGTAGCTTTCTCTCAAAGATTTTAATAATTGTTTCTCTAGTTCATCTTGGTAATCAGCAACTACATAACCTCTTGCTTCCTCTAATTTCTTTTCAGTGCTGGGTGTAATACTTTCAATTTTAGTGAAAAAACTAGATCCATCCTTAACATACCCTTGATTGCAACTACCAGCTTTCCATTTTAAGTCATCAATTTCTTTGTTTTTACCCTTTTCATAGCTGGACTCTGTAGTTTGAACCAAGGCATTTTCTTTATTGAAATTAGATTTTACAGCATCTGAACTATTTTTCTGAGCAAATTTTTTAATAGATTTAATTAACTTTTCATCTGTAGATTTTACTGTATAAAAAGTAACCTTTGCTCTGTCTTTCCATTTGTATTTTGATTTATTCGCATCAAAAAACTTTTTTAATCCTTCCTCATCTGAAGATGCTTTATCCCAGATCAACTGTTTTTTTACCTCAAATAACAATATTCCTTCTTCGTACTCTCTCATGAGTGATTTAAACTCAGGATACTTTTTATCCAACTGACCTTCTTCATATTCAAGGCTTTTTTGTGCAACAACTTTTTCTAATACTCTTTTGATAGCAGCTTCCGTAGTTCTGGGACTCAATGCAAACCTCTCGTTAGGAGAACGTTGAGCCATAAGAGCAAATTCCTTTATACTTCCCTTTTTGTCACCCACACTGAACAATGTCCTGTCATCTGCGAGCAATTCGTTGCTTGGATTCCATCTTCCCTGCAAAAAATTAGCATCTGATTCAAGAATTTTAATCAATTCCTTCATCATGTTTTCATCCAAATAATAACCGGCTTCTTTCTTGATTTTGGAAGTCAGAGAATCTTGAACGATCTGATATCTTTCATTTTGCTTGATTTTGTTTGTAAGCTCACCCTTAGATTCCTGGTAGCTGGGATTCTTCATGGACTTAATTCTTTTAAGAATATGCCAGCCAGCAGAACTCTTTACAGGAGCTGAAATAGCACCATCTTTGGAGAGGTCAAAAATTGCTTTCTCAAACTCAGCAGGAAATTTATTAATTCCAACCCACCCAATAATTCCACCTCTGGATTTAGTTGAATTGTCCTCAGATAGGCTAGTTGCTAAAGTTTCAAAACTATCAGCTGCTTTTAAAATATTATAGATTGAATCTATTTTGCTTTTTGCAACTGATTCTTCGCCCCTTGCAAGAATGTGTGCAAGTTGTATTTGTCCCTTTGCTGGTCTGATTTCAGTAACTTTTAATATGTGAAATCCATATTTAGTTCTAAAAATGGGAGAAATAGATTGAAGTGCTGTGCCATACATGGCCTTTTCCATTTCATAAGGCAATTGAAGAATAGTAAAAAAGCCTAGATCTCCACCTTTTTCCTTACTATACGTATCATTTGATTGTTGTTTTGCAAGTTCTGCAAAATTATCAGAGCTAGCTCTGTTTTTAATGTCAGTTATGTCCAGTAATGCTTCTTTGACCTCTTCTGCACTTGCATTTTCAGAAAGCGCAACGAGAATATGACTGATTTTGCGATCTTCCTTTGACCATTCAAATGCTTCTTTAACAAGCTTTTCAGTGATTTCACGATCTGTTAGATAGGTACTGGATAATTGCTTTTTATACTGGTTTTGTTCGCGAATTACTTCAGCATTTTTATCCAAACCCATGTCAATACCCTTGGCCACCTGTAATTTGAAGTCAATGTAAAGTTGAAGATATTCGTTTAATGACTTTTCAGAAAAATCAGCTTTATCCCCATTTGTTTTAGCGTAAATGTACTTGAATTCAGATAAATGGACCGCTTTCCCATTTACTGTAAAAAGAATTGGGTCTTCATTTTCGAAAATAGTTTGTAAATCTGTTGAGCATATGAAATTTGGGTACACATGCGCCTTCGAAAAGTTCGAAACTAAAAATAGAAAAGTGAAAATGACAAGTTGGATCATGTTATTTTTCTTCATAATTTGAGATTTTCAACACTTGTATTTAATTGAATTCAACGTGCAAATATAATGCAATATTTGTGTAATACTTAGCCTTTAATAGTAAGTTTCAATGTAATTTTGATAATTTTGCATGCAAAATCATTCTCAATGAAAAAAAACATGATATTCTTTTTTGTGCTTGCTCTCATTTCTGCCTGCCATCTAGATAAAGATAAATCTAAAGAGGGGGCCGCACCGATTCAGTTTGTTAAATATTATGTTCGTTATGTAGAGGAAATAAAAGAGGTACAGACTGAGCTGAAATTTTATAGGGATCAAGATACATCTCTCATTCTACCTGTACTTGTACAATGCAATAAGGAGAAAATGTATCCCAAAAAATTATCTTCGGAAGGCTGGGTATATAAATGGATAAAAAGACCCATCGATGTAAAAAGTCAATTTGTATTTCAATATGGTTCAGATTCTTCTCAAATGATTCAGGATACTATTAATTTTCTCTATTTGGACAGTTTGATTCTTAGTACTCCACAGATTAGCAAGAAAAATGGGGGGCTATTGACTTGGAAAGGAAGTTCATTACAGTCTGAAGATCAATTAACTATTTTATTCGAAGATACAAATGGGAATCATTTTACTGTGAATCATGTAGGTATTACGAGAGGACCTCAACTCGAAATTCGACCAGAACATGTGGAGTCTTTACTTGTAGGTAAATCCACCATAAGACTGGTACATAAAAATAATGTGGTGGATAAGGTTGGAGATAAAAAATTTTCAAAAACTACAGAATTTTACTACAAACCCATTGAAGCTCAAATTATACCCTAAACATGATATTATTAGATGATCAATATCTCCTGAGTGAAGATATTTTTGAAAAAAATTTTGTTTGTAATTTAAATGCATGTAAAGGTGCATGTTGTTGGGAAGGAGATTTAGGTGCACCATTAGAGGAAGATGAACTCGAAATTTTAGCAAATATTTTTGATGATATAAAACCTTATCTAAGTGATGAGGGGCTTTATGCCATCGAAAAACAGGGGCTTTTTCAAAAAGAAAATGAGGAGTATGCAACTACCTTAATTAATAATGGCCCCTGTGCTTACATTTATTATGATGATCAAGGAATCGCAGGTTGTGCTATTGAAAAAGCCTGGATGGAGGGAAAAACTGAATTTAGAAAACCCATTTCTTGTCATTTATACCCAATTAGACTTAGGTATTTACCAGATTATATAGCCTTGAATTATGATCGTTGGGATATTTGTAAGGCTGCCTGTTCCCAGGGAGATGCCTTGCAAGTTCCTGTGTATAAATTTTTAAAACAGGCCATAGAAAGGAAATTTGGAGAAAATTTCTACCAAAAATTAGAGGATTTATCTACAATGTAAAAAAAAACGATGCCAACAGGCATCGTTTTTTTATAAATCCATTAATAATTTCATCGGATCCTCCAGTAATTGCTTCACCTTTACCAGGAAACTAACAGAAGAACTTCCATCAATTACCCTGTGATCGTAGGAAAGAGCGACATACATCATAGGTCTTATTTCTATATTACCATTTACAGCAATCGGCCTCTCAATAATGGCATGCATACCTAATATGGCAGACTGCGGTGGATTAATAATGGGTGTACTCATCATTGAGCCAAATACTCCGCCATTTGTGATGGTAAAAGTGCCCCCACTCATTTCATCTAAAGTTAAAATTCCTTTTCTTGCCTTATCAGCCAATCCTTTTAATTTTAATTCAATGTCAGCAAAATTTAATGACTCAACATTGTGAATAGGAGGTACTACCAATCCTGTAGGTGTTGATATTGCAAATGAAATATCTGCATAATTATGATAGATAATTCCTTTTTCATCCTCGGTTAGCATGGCATTCACTTCAGGCATTTCCATTAGTGTTTTCGCACAAGCTTTGGCGAAAAGAGACATAAATCCCAATTTGATTCCGTATTTTTTTACAAAGTCATCCTGGTATTTTTTTCTTAGGTCCATCAGACCAGTCATGTCAATTTCATTGAAAGTTGTGAGCATCGCCGTTTCATTTTTGGCAGACACCAACCTACTGGCAATAGTTCTTCTCATTCGGGACAATTTCTCTTCCCTTTTATCTCTGCTGAAATGATTCGAAACCGGTGATGTTGTAACTTTTTCAACAATTGTATTTTCAACCTTAGCGGCAGGTTTTTCAGTATTCAGAACATCCTCTTTTGTAATTCTTCCTTCCTTGCCTGTACCTTGAATATCTTCTTTCTTCAAACCTTTTTCATCCATAAGTTTTTTGGCAGCAGGAGAGGGGTGTCCTTCGGCATAACTCGTGGAATTTTCTACAATTATTGTAGCTGCTGAATTTTGTACAGTACTTTCTGTTTTTGGAAGTTCAGCAGATACACTAACGGATGTATCTATCTTGGCATATGTACCGCCAATTGGAATATCGGCTCCTTCCTCTGCTACCCAAATTAACTTACCAGGTTTTTCAGCAGGCCCTTCAATGGTGGCTTTGTCAGATTCAAACTCACAAACCGCTTCATCCTGACCCACCATCGCGCCGTTTTCTTTTAACCATTTGGATAGGGTAACTTCTGTAACAGATTCACCAATAACAGGTACTTTTAATTCTATGATACTCATAAATTTTTTCTTGATTATGACTCAAATATAATCCAATTCCCTTGAATCCAAAAATATTGAAACTATTGATATTGATAATTCGTTCTTTCAAATAAAAAGTTTTTACCATCTGGTCTTATGAAATAGGTTGAAACCTGTGAATACCTTCCCTGATCGTCAAAGCTATATACAGTCTTTTTGAACAAAACGCCAGCATTGAGCCACCTTTTCTCTAGTGTAAAACCTTTTTTGTCAAGGTCTTCTTCTATGCAACTTTTAACAGTACCCTTTTCATCTAAAGTTTCTTGAATCACCCTAATATTTGAATTTTCAAGGTAAGTCCATTTTTTTCTTTCTTCTATATTTTTTTGACCCATTACTTGGTAAGAGGTTGTTCGATCCAAACTGTCTCTACACCAGATGATTTCTTTCTTTTTTGTTTTGTTTTCTTCCCAGATTTCGCTTTCCAATAGGCCGTTTTTAAATTTTCTGAAAACCTTGCTCAGTTCTTTTCCTGGCTTTTTGGCTTCTTTTTCAGTTTTTTTATTCTTTTTATTTTTGTTGATTTTAATCGTTTTTATAATTTCTTCAGCTTTGAGTTGAGATTTATCATATCGGTATAGCTCAATCACATTTTTAGAATTTCTTTTTGCTTTTATTTTTTTTATTTGCCCAAAAGAAGTGTAGAAGTAAGATTGGTTAATTTTTAAGTCCTTTTTTTCAAATGCCTTCCCTTTAATGGAAACGGTGGTATAATACTGATAAGTCTTATCTTTTTTAATCAGACCTTTGTTATTGTATAAAATAAACCTGCAAAATTTAGAGGTGTTTCCTCTGTAATCATAGGTACAAGACTGTATCAGATTAGCATTTTTATAAATCAGAGTGTCCTCTTTCATCATTTCTCCATTGATATCGAAATACTGTCTGTATTTAATTTTTTGAAGGGCAGATATACTATCATAACTTTCATAAAAAGTTCTGTATTGTTCTATCTCAGTATCGCCATTTTTGTGTTTTATTATATTTTCTTCTACTTTCCACAAAACTGTATCCAATTCAAAATTATATTCTTTTTCAAGTTTGCCTGATAAACTGTATTGAAATTCATTTTTTTTGTAAATCAAACCTGAGCTACTCCTGAAACTCTCTTTTTCAGAAATGATGATACTGTCCTGAGGTGAATATCTCCAGGTTTTTTCTACACTTGAAATGAATTGACCAAAGCTGAGGGGAATACAAACAAAAAAAGAAAAAAGCAGTGAGGAACTGCGGAAAAAAAAATAAGGCAGACCTTGCCTATCTGCCTTATCCTGCTTTTTATTAAACACGAGTATGTATTGGATAATTCTTATGGTAAAACGCATAATGTTTAAAATTGCTGCCTTGAAAAAAAAATTTTTTATGAAAAAATAGATAGAGATATGAACATTGAACTCATTCCAACTAAAAAACCCATGTATACTTCCTCTGGCTCATGTGCTTCAAGATAAATTCTACTTGTTCCTACCATTCCTGAACTTATAACGCTCAAAGCAAATATATATTCATTATCAGCAAAAGATTTTTGAATTATTAAAAAACTAATAACCGTCAGACCACCCATACCAACCATATGAATGCTTATTTTTTTAAATAAATTAATGAAAAAAGCTATGAATAAACCAATTGTCGATCCTAAGCTGAAAATGCGCATATCGTTAGGTAGTATCGGATTGTTGTTAATGTTGAAGAAAACTACAAGGTATAACATTCCAACAATGATAAATGGTCCGATACGCTCAGATTTTTCATGCATATGAATGGAGCTGATCAAGCCAAGACCTTTCATCATGAAGATGCTTAATATCGGCACCATAATAGTAAAAATAAACAACCAAATGATCAAAAGTAAATAAGAATCCATTTCAAAGAATCTGGAAATTGATGAAACACCAAATAAAAAAGGGTTACTCCATGATAACAAAAGAAATGAGTAGATCAGGATAAATAAAGGGTGAAAAATCAGGGAAAGAATTTGTGCTGTTTTCTTCATTTAGGTTTTCTTTTGTTTTCCTAACAAAAAAGATTCTAACCATTCTTCCAATAAAAAAGGGCCAGAATTAGAATGATCAGGGCCAAAAATAAGTTTAGTTTCTGTTTCTTGCAGATCTTCACTATAATTTGGTTTTACTATATTTTGAATCTCTCTGACAGGTAACCCCTTTGTCAATGGAAGAATCATTTCTTGTAAAAAAGGATTTTCTTTGGCATATTTTTCCAATTGTTCAATATCTAATGAAAAATATGAAGAAAATTGATTTATTTCCTCGAAAACTTTTTTTGAATTGGTTGTGTGAGATGATTTTCTCTTATTTGTTTTCTCGGTGCTAATGTGTACATAATCTCTTCTTAAATGGATGTGCACCCACTTTAAAATATGGTAAGTATTACCTTTTCGCTCCAACCAACCACTTAGTTCGCCAAATTTGAATAACTCTTGCCATGATTTTTTGTTTTTATGACTAAATTTTAAGTGAATTTGAGGAAATAACTCTCCAACTTCAGTGTTGATTTGTAATAAATAAGTACCTGTCCAGAAATTTTTAATTTTATTTTCATTAACAAAGCCTTTCAAAAAAGTTAAAATATATGCTCCGCCATTTATTTTTAAGTCTAGGGCTTGAGCTATCTGATCCTCCAAATTTTTGAAAAATTGTGTAGATGAATTGTTTCCCAACATTAAAAAGAGTGGTTTTTGCATTTCAATTCCTTTGTAAAAAGAGTAAGGTATTTGATTTCCGCTGAAAGTTGTCATTGAAGAAGATTCATAAACTGTCTGACTTTTCAATAGAATTTGATTGGGCTGATAAGTAATGGAGGTTGTAATCAATTGAGGGATAGGCAATATGGTTTCAATCCATTTGAAAATGTCCTTGTATTGTTCCTGAGATAAAATATTTTGATCGATACCTATACCCTTTGTCCATACTCCGGATTGTTTTACATTTGAAACCCAATTATGTAGGGAACTAAGGCTACTCAAATCCTCTTGATATTCATTACTTTCTTTAGTTCCAATTAAATCGAGAATAATTTGCAATCTCTCTATTTCAGAGAAAGGTTCTTTTTTTGTGTTGGTCAACTCAAGTATAAAATAAGCATAGTTTTTGTTCCAAATAATCGGAATAGAGTCATTTATAAAGAAGTACGAATTTCTTGTTTCAGTTTTGAATAAGAGGGCCTGACCTAAATTGGAAGATAAATTTTTCCTGAATTGCCCCGCATCATCAATTTTTTTTCCAACCAAAATAATAGGTCCATTTTCCTTCAAAATGGAAAACAGATACGGACCATCGTTATTGCTTAGCAATAAATCAATATTATTGTGAATTCTGGTGTTTTCAGTAAGGTAATATTCTAAGACTGGAGAATTTCTTAATGAAGGAAAACTATCTTTTATATGGTATTTTTCTAAATAGACAAAATAGGTGTTCTCTGGTAGAATATCTGTAATTAAATTCCTTTCAGAAGAGTCTTGTCTTAGTGATTGGCTGAAACTTGAAATAGTCAACCCCAGAAAAAGTACTAAAAAAATATTATTTAAATTTAGAATCATTGTTCGGATTTCAGAATCAAAGTTAGCAAAATTAGTGTGTTTGGAAAGATAAAGTAAAAAATGATTAATGTCATTCGATTTTCCCCATTTTTGATGCTTTAATTTCGCGATTTGTCATAGATTTGTCATTGAAATAATAAAAATGGTTTGTAACAAATTTGAATAGTGAGGGAATTTTGATTTTTGTTATTTTTTGATTGAAAAAAAACGCATGGTCAGCATCACTTCTCTTTCTTTTGTTTAGAATGTTTCTAAATAGCGTTGAAACCTTTATTTATATTTGCATTTCATTAACAAGATTGTAAATTTGCCCTGCTATTTAAGGCGGTTTTAAGTTAAAATTTTAACATAATATGACGTTTACATTATCTCTTCGAACGCTTCTTGCATCAATCTTTACGATTTTTGCTTTACAATTAGCTCATTCTCAAGACCCTAAGTTAGGAGAAGCTTTGTTTAAAGACAATTGCGCCTCTTGCCACAGCCGTGATATGAAAAAAGATATGACGGGACCAGCTTTGGCTGGGGTAGAGGAGCGCTGGGCTAAATTTCCCAAAGAGGAGCTTTATTCTTGGATTCGTAATTCTTCTGGTGTATTGGCGAATTCTTCATTGAAATCAAATTCTTACGTTAAAGGATTATATGCTTCTTACAATAATGCTGTGATGACTCCTTTCCCATCTCTCAAAGATGAAGAGATTGCCAGTCTTTTATTGTATATCAAAAATGTTGCAGAATCTGGTTGTGCTGCTCCCCCTTGTCAGGATGCAACAGCTGCTGCTGGTGCAGGTTCCGCAACAACTGAAACAAAAAAAGACGAGAGCGATAATTCAACTCTGATCTGGGTTTTGATCGGGTTATTAGCAATTGCTACAGTGTTATTGGGAAGATATATCAATAGCCTGAAAAGAATGGCTCAACATAAGGATGGTGTACATGTTGAAGATGAAAAATCAATTCTTCAAATCATTTTAAATCCTACTGTTGTCAAAATATTAATTTTTGCAGTTGTTTTGTTTGGAGGTTACACTACTGTTAATAATGCAATCGGTTTAGGTAGACAACAAAACTATCAGCCAGAACAACCCATCAAATTTTCACATGCCCTTCATGCAGGCAAACACGCCATAGATTGTCAATATTGCCATGATGGAGCAAGAAGATCAAAACATAGTGTCATTCCTGCTACCAACACATGTATGAATTGCCATACTGCTGTTCAAAACGGCCCTGAACACGGAACAGCCGAAATTTTAAAGATTTACGCTTCTTCTGGTTTTAATCCGATTTCAAACAAAACTCCTCAATATGGACAGTATTTCAAAGAAGCTGTTAATGCGGAAGAGCGTTTGGAAGTATATCGCAAATGGCTCAAGGAAGCGAATAAAGATAATAAGAATGTTACTGAGGCTGAAATCAATGCTCAGTTAAATGCTGCAAAACCTATGATTGGAAAACCAATCAATTGGGTTAAAATACATAATCTTCCAGATCATGCTTATTTTAATCACGCCCAGCACGTAACAGTTGGTAAAGTGGCATGCCAGGATTGTCATGGTAAAGTTGAGGAAATGGCCATTGTAAAACAACATGCACCCTTGTCCATGGGTTGGTGTGTTAATTGCCACAGACAAACCAAGGTTAAATTTGATGAAAATGGCTATTACAATGCCAAAACTGCTACGCACAAAATGTATGAACAGTTCCACAATGAAATTAAGTCTGGCAAAAGAGCAGGTGTAACTGTAGAGGAAATAGGTGGATTGGAATGTCAAAAGTGTCATTATTAATAAATAACTAAATAAAGGGTAACCTGAAAATATATAATAGAATCGTATGAATAATCAGGATAATACAACAAAAGTTTGGGTTAGTTTAGAAGACCTTACACAGGATGCAAATCAGGTGAGTGCTAGTGAGCTTGAATTTCCAGCCCATGAGAATCATGATGAATCAAATCATTCAGATGCATCCAGGAGAGATTTTTTAAAATATGTAGGATTTGGCGTTGGTGCAGCAACCTTGGCAAGTTGTGAAATACCAGTTAAAAAGGCCATTCCTTTTTTAGTAAAACCTGAAGAAATTGTACCAGGGATTGCAACCTATTATGCCTCAACCTTTGTTAAAGGGTCAGAGTGTTTACCCGTATTGGTTAAAACTAGAGAAGGCCGCCCTATAAAAATAGAAGGTCATCCTATGGCATATGCTAAAGGAGGCACATCTGCAAGAGCACAAGCATCCGTATTAGAACTATACGATACAGACAGATTAAAGTCTGCAGGTAAAGTTGAGATAAACAAATCTGGAAAACCACAGGTAAAAGAAATTTCTTGGGAAGAGATTGACAAAGAAATTATTTCCAAGCTTTCTGTAGCTAAATCTATCAAGATTGTTTCTCATAGTGTTATTAGCCCCTCTTTGCTGGGTGCGATTGAATTATTTAAATCTAAATATCCAAATACTGAACACGTTCAGTATGAGCCGTTTTCAAATTCTTGTTTGCTGGATGCCAATGCTCAAATGTTTGGGAATAGAGTAGTTCCAAATTACAGATTTGACATAGCAAAATGTATCGTGGCTATAGAATGTGATTTCTTGGGAACATGGATATCTCCTGTTGAATATGCAGCTGATTATTCAAAAAACAGAATTTTATCAGATGAGCAAATTGCTCAGGCAACAAAAGAAATGTCTGTACATGTACAAATGGAAGCAGGTATGTCTTTGACTGGGTCCAATGCTGACCACAGAATATTACTAAAACCATCAGAGTACAGCAGTGCAGTTCAAATGCTTTTCAATGAAGTAGCGGCACTCACAGGAAACGGAACTGCAAGCAGTGCACAATTTAGCTGGAAAAAAGCAACAGCAGCTATAAAAAGTGCAGCTAAGAAATTAGTTGAAAACAAAGGAAAATCTCTTGTAGTTTGTGGTATTAATGATCTAAACATACAAAAGGCTGTCAACGGTATAAACATCATGCTAGAATCTTATGGTTCTACTATTTTGTGGTCTGAGTATTGCAAGCAAAGAAAGGAAAATGACGAGTCTGTATCTAAATTGGTAGCAGAATTAGGCTCAGCTGATGTTGTAATCATTATGGATGCAAATCCTGCTTTCGATATGCCGTCAAAAGCTAAGGCATTTTCCGATGCTATTAAAAATTTAACCAAATCAGGTAAACTAACTCTGTCACTCTCTAGTCAAATGACTGATACGGCAGCTTTATGTTCTCATGTAGCGCCAGACCATAATTTTTTAGAGTCTTGGGGAGATGTTAATCCGAAGCAAGGGCATTTTTATTTGATTCAACCTACTATCAAACCATTGTTTAAAACCAGATCAATCGGTCAATCATTTTTAACCTGGGCTGGTGCTGAATTAATGGGGGATCAACCTTATTACGAATTCTTGAAAAGTAATTGGAAGAAAAACTTGCTTACTGCTCAGGATAAATATATTACAGTGCAGGCGTTTTGGGAAAATGTGCTTCATGATGGTATGCTTATTCTAAGTGATGCCAGTTCTGAGCCAAAGAACTTCATAACATTGGCTGTAGCTGCTGATACAAATAAGACTCAAAATAGTACAGCTAATACGTCGAATACAGATAATAAGTCAGCTAACGCATTAGATCAGTCTAAATTAGCGGCTTCTACCTTATCTTCCAGTGGTTCCAACTCAAAATGGGAAATTTCGTTATACGAAACGGTTAATATGGGTTCCGGACAGTATGCAAATAATCCTTGGTTGCAGGAAATGCCAGATCCCGTTCGTAGAACAACATGGGATAATTTTTTGAGTATTCCGATTGAATGGGATGGTGATAATAATTACAAAACTCCATTTGGTAATTTAGTAGATGGGGACTTAGTTGAATTGACTATTAATGACACTAAATATACCTTACCTGTAATCAGACAGTTTGGTCAACACAAGAATGTTCTTTCAGTAGCGCTCGGTTACGGAAGAGATATTGCCGGTAAGGCAGGATCAAAAGTGGGTGTAAATTTATTCAACTCTTGTGATGGTTTCACTTATCATATAACCAAGGTCTCAGAACCTAAAAAAGTAGGCCATGATGATATGTTTGCTTCAGTACAGATGCATCATACCTATGGACTAAAAAATAAAAACAAGGAAGGAAAAGAAATAAATGTGGATGAGCAGGTATTGGGGCACAGAGGTTTTCAAGGCTCATTGACAAACAGATCCGTTTTCTTTCAATCAACAGCATCAGATTTGCAAAAAGGTGTTGAAGATTTAAAAGAAAAAAGAAAGGAATATCAATACCTAAACAGTAAAGGCTTATATCCTAGCAGAGAAGAGGTGTACACTATGGGTCATTGGTGGGCTATGTCTATCGACTTAAATGCTTGTGTTGGATGTGGTGCTTGTACAGTAGCTTGTATGTCAGAAAATAATGTACCTGTTGTAGGTAAGTTTGAAGTTTCTAAATCTCACGAATTAACATGGTTGAGAATAGACAGATATTTTTATGGCGATGAGGAAACTCCGAATACGGCCTATATGCCTATGATGTGCCAGCATTGTGACAATGCTCCTTGTGAAAATGTTTGTCCGGTTGCTGCTACGAATCATAGCTCTGAAGGTTTAAATCAAATGACATACAACAGATGTATCGGAACCAGATACTGTGCGAATAACTGTCCATTCAAGGTTAGAAGATTTAATTGGTTGGATTATACCTCAGCTGATATCTTCCCTGTAAATGAAGTTGACATGAATCGTGGTATGGAAAATGATGAATACTACACTTACATGACGGATAATTTAACTCGTATGGTTTTAAATCCAGATGTTACTGTTCGTTCAAGAGGTGTTATTGAGAAATGTAGTTTCTGTGTACAAAGATTACAAGAAGCCAAATTAACAGCTAAGGTTGAAGGAAGAAGGTTAAGAGATGGTGATGTTAAGGTAGCTTGTCAATCTGCTTGTCCAACAGGTGCTATCGTTTTTGGAGATAGAAATGACAAAGAAAGTAAGGTTTCCAAATGGATGAATTCTCACAGAGGTTACTTGGCTTTAGAAGAAGTAAACGTTAGATCTTCAGTTACTTACTTAATGAAAGTTGTTAACAAGGATTCTAAATTTACTGCATAATTAATTTGTAAAAAATATTCAAATATATCATTTATGAGCGCAATCGTTTCAGATATTCGTCCAGAACTCATAACAGGTAATAAGACTTACCATCAGATCACAGAAGACATATGCTCTCCTACAGAGCAAATGCCTGATAAGTATTGGGTTATGATCTTTTTGTTTGTGTTGGGATTATTCGGTTTTGGTGCTGTTGCTATGTTAGTAACTATTTGGTTTGGAATTGGAACCTGGTACTTAAATAGAACAGTAGGTTGGGGTTGGGACATCACCAATTTCGTTTGGTGGGTAGGTATTGGTCATGCTGGTACTTTAATCTCAGCAATCTTATTACTTTTCCGCCAAAAATGGAGAACGGGCGTAAATAGAGCGGCAGAAGCTATGACAATTTTTGCTGTAATTTGTGCGGCAATTTTCCCTTTGATACACATGGGAAGAATTTGGTTGGCCTTTTTTGTTTTTCCTTATCCTAATACCAGAGGTCCTCTATGGGTTAACTTTAACTCACCTCTTTTATGGGACGTATTTGCTATTAGTACTTACTTTACAGTTTCATTATTGTTTTGGTATACAGGTTTAGTTCCAGACTTTGCTACAATCAGAGATAGAGCGAAGGGAATGAGAAAGAAAATATACAACACTTTATCGTTTGGTTGGACAGGTTCAGCAAAGCATTGGCAGAGATGGGAATCTTTGGCCCTTGTTTTGGCAGGCCTATCAACGCCTCTGGTTTTGTCAGTGCATACAATAGTATCTTTTGACTTTGCTACCTCAGTAATACCTGGATGGCATACTACCATTTTTCCTCCTTATTTTGTTGCAGGGGCGATATTTTCAGGTTTTGCAATGGTACAAACATTGATGATTTTAACATCAATTTCCATACCTCAATTAAAAAACTACATCACATTACAACATATTGAGTCAATGAATAAAGTAATTGTTCTTACAGGTTCTATTGTAGGTGTAGCTTACTTAACAGAATTATTTATTGCCTGGTACTCAGGTTATATTTACGAGCAATTTGCTTTTTACAACAGAGCTTTGGGACCATATTGGTGGTCATATTTCGCTATGATGACTTGCAATGTAATCTCTCCTCAATTCTTTTGGGTAAAAAGTCTTAGAAGAAATTTAGTAGTTACATTCATTCTATCTATTGTAGTGAATATTGGTATGTGGTTTGAGCGTTTTGTTATTATTGTAACCTCTCTGCATCGTGATTATATCCCTTCAAGCTGGAACTATTACAGTCCCTCTTGGGTTGAAGTAGGTGATTATATATTCACTTTTGGATTATTTGGTGTAGCTTATATGATATTTATGAGAGTTGCTCCTGTTGTTGCAATTGCTGAAGTAAAATCTATTCTTAAAACTTCCGGCGATCAATACGTAAAGGCGAATAGAGAGCACAAAGAGGAAAGCCATTCACATTAATATTAAATCTCAAACTTGTTATAAAAAATTAAAGATGAGAACATTAAATAAAACTATTTTGTACGGTTTGTATTTAGATGAAGAAATTCTCTTGGAGGCCGTAAAGGAAATTAGGGAAGAAGGTCAGGACATATGGGATGTTTTTACACCATTTCCCGTACATGGTTTAGATCCTCTATTAGGTTTAAAAGAATCAAGATTACATGTTGCGGGATTTGTTTATGGTATGACTGGTACTATTACAGCCTTTAGTTTTATGACTTGGGTCTTTACCCGAGATTGGCCAATAATATTCGGAGGAAAGCCTTATTTCTCAGTACCTTCTTTTATACCTATTACTTTTGAATTTACTGTGTTAATGGCTGCTGTTGGTATGGTTGTTACATTCTACACAGTTTGTGGTCTAGGTCCAGGTGTTACAAATCCTACGTTAGATAACAGAATTACAGATGATAGATTTTGCATCGCATTTGATGTTACTGGTAAAACAAAGGATGAAATCAATAATCTAAAATCACTTTTGGAAAAAACCAAAGCTGATGAAACAAATATTAAAGATATTTAAAAGATAAAAATCAAATATGAAACCGATTCATTATCTATTGTTATTTTTTATTTCCTCTCAATTGATCTTAGTGTCTTGTAAATCCGAAGGTGAATTTACAGGGAGGGAATATATGCCAGATATGGCCCACTCTATTGCTTATGAAGCAAATCAATATACTTACTATTCTCTCAATCATTGGGGTGGAATGGAAGAATATCTGAAATTTGTACAACCTCGTATTCCTGTAAGTGGTACTGTAGCTTTTGGAAGATCAAAGGAAGCAGTAAGAGCTAATAGCATTTATACCTATCCGGTTTATGCTTTTGAAAATTCTGATACAGGTAGAACAGAAGCAATAAAAATGATTACAGACAATCCTTTTAAAGTAAGTTCTTCTGAAGATTTAGAAAAAGTACTTACTCAAGGTAAAGAACTATATGATATTTATTGTTCTAGTTGTCATGGTAAAGAAGGTGATGGCAATGGTCAATTATATGCCTCCGGTGTTTATCCAGCAGCTCCGGCCAATTATCTAAAGGATGAGTTTATTGATGCATCCAATGGAAGATATTATCATGCTATCATGTATGGTAAGGGAGTAATGCTTTCTCACGCAGATAAGTTAAGCCATGATGAAAGATGGATGGTTATACATTACATACGTTCATTACAGGCTCCCAAAAGAGGTGCTGAGTACAATGTAGAAGTAGCTAACTTAGGTAAAATACCCGCGGCAGCTGCTAAAACTGAAGAAAAATAATTAGTTATTAATCAAGAATAAATAATAAAATCAATGGGCGCAAATCATCATTCATCCGCCATTCATGATAATAGTAATTTTGTTTTTAGTTCAAAAATGAAATTATTTACAGTCATATTAATTGTTGTAGGTGTTCTTTCCCTTGCCTTGACCTATTTTGGTGATAAAGAACATGAAAACATTAGATTTTGGACAAACTTTTTACATAATTCTGTCTTCTTTACAGGAATATCTTTTGCCTCTCTTTTCTTCCTAGCTACACATACAGTTGCCTGGGGTGGTTGGCAAACGATTTTTAAAAGAGTACCTGAAGCTATGATGATGTTTCTCCCTTTTGGATTAGTACTCATGAGTATATTGGCAGTTGCTGTATATCTAGACTTACCAGGTACAGACTATTTGTACTTGTGGAGTGATGAACATGCTCTTGAGACTGATAAATTGGTAATTCATAAATCTGCTTTTTTGAATCCTACTAATTATATGCTCACAATTGCGGTGATTGGAATGTGGGCATTATTTGCCATGATGATTAGAAGATTGTCACAACAACAGGATAAGGATTCAAGTTTGAGAGTAAAGAACTATGAAAAAATTCATATGTGGGCGGCTATTTTTCTACCTATAGCTGGTTTTTCAAGTGCTTACGCTATATGGCAGTGGGTGATGTCAGTTGATACACATTGGTATAGTACCCTATTTGCATGGTATGCCACAGTAAGTGTTTGGGTTACAGCAATTTGTTTCATCTATCTTATCATTACATACCTGCATACTTTAGGTCATTTTCAATATTTCACCAAAGAACATAGACATGATTTAGGTAAATATATTTTTGGATTCAGTGTATTTTGGACTTACTTGTGGTTTTCTCAATTTATGTTAATATGGTATGCAAATAATGGGGAGGAAACTCAATATTTTTTCTTAAGATTTGAACAGTTCAAACCTATTTTCTTTTTAAATATCATCATGAACTTCGTTATTCCTTTTTTAACGCTGATGATGAATAGTGCCAAGAGAGCAAAAGGTACCCTTGTTTTTATGGCTATCTTTGTAATTTTTGGACATTGGTTGGATTACTACCAAATGATCAAGCCAGGAGTATGGTATAATTACGAACACGCTCAACATGCCAAGCATGAAAGTCATGACCATAAAGGACATGATCACAATGATGGTGACCATAATCATGACCATGATGGGCACAAACATAGTTCAGTTCAAAATGAACCCAGAGCTGTTTTTACAGATTTTAAGGACCATAACGATTCTTCACATGTAGATTCATTAGCTGTTCATGATAGTACAGTAACTGATAGCACTAAACAAGCAACGGTTCAGCATAATCATGATCATGATCAACATAGTCACACTGAGGAGGCGCATGATGAACATCAACATCCAGTTGCTTTTCACATGGGGATTCATTTTCCTGGTTTATTAGAATTAGGTACTATGCTTGGTTTCTTGGGTTTGTTCTTATTCGTTACCTTTTCTTTCTTGGAAAAAGCTACTTTAACTCCCAAAAATGATCCTTATTTAGAGGAGAGTAAGCACCACCATGTATGGTATGATTTATAATTGTGAACTTTATTTTAAGTTAAATATTTAAATAAAAATTTTATGACACTGTTATTCTTTCTAATTGTAGTTTTAGTCATAATCTTTCTTGTTCAGGTAGGGAAAGCTAGAGAATTAGCCTCTATGATCCGTTCTGACAAATCTGAGGAATATGAAAACAATAATGTTAATGCTGGGCTAGGCATGTTATTTATGGTTGGGTTTCTCTTAATTTGTGTAGTTTCCTTTATCTATTACATTCCTTATATATTAGGATGGGGACCTAACACTGCTGCTTCCGAGCATGGTTTATCTGTTGATTACATGTTCAATATCACCTTATTTTTTACTTCAGTAGTATTTTTTGCTTGCCAGTTTTTATTATTCTGGTTTGCCTGGAAATATAGAGGAAGAAAAGGAGCAAGAGCGAAATATTGGTCTCATGATGAAAGGTTAGAAATGGTTTGGATGCTTATTCCTGCTGTTGTAATGACATTCTTAGTGGTAGGTGGCTTGCAAGCATGGAACAAATCTATGGCTGATGTAACTGAAAAAGAAGTTTCGGGTTCTGATTACATAGAGATAGAGGCAACAGGTATGCAATTTGCATGGTTACTGAGATATCCGGGTAGAGATAACAAGTTAGGAAGTAAGCATTTTACAAAAATAACAGGAACAAATCCACTAGGGCAAGATTGGACAGATGAAAAGAATATTGATGATTTTCATCCGAATGAGATTGTTTTACCAGTTGGTAAAAAGGTAAGAGTTAGAATTAACTCCAGGGATGTTTTGCACAACTTTTATTTACCACAGTTTAGAGTAAAGATGGATGCAGTTCCTGGTATGCCAACCTACTTTGTATTTACACCTCAAGTAACTTCTGATTCTATGAGATCAAGGTATAAAAACTTTGAACATTGGAATGTGGCAGATAAGAAAGATGAAACAAAGAAAAGATATGAGGCATTTGAATACGAACTGGCATGTGCTGAACTTTGTGGAAGGGGCCATTACTCAATGAGAAGAGTTGTGAAAATAGTAAGTCCAGAAGAGTATGAAAACTGGTTAGATGAGCAAGAAAAGACCAGCCATTATTTAGCTAATGTATTTGGAAAGGAAGGTGATGTTTTAAAGTCAAAAGGAGAAATATTTGCTCAACTTTTATCTAATAAAGAAAAAGTAAAGGAATATATCAAAGCTGTTAACGAACTTGCTAAAACGGATGCTGAGAAATATAAAGATATACTAAGTTCTTTGAGTAAATCCTTAAAAGTTTTAAGAACAACTACAGATTTAACTAAATCTAATTCAATATTAGCTAAGTCAACAGAACTAGTATCGTCTATTATTGTTAATAATGAGGAGCAGAATCAGGTAGATTCTACTCAAAATAATAAACCAACTATTTAATTTATTCAATCATACAATAACTTTCTTATTATGGCTGAAATTACTATCAAAGAGCAAGAATTACATCACGCACATGATACACATGGTCATGACGATCATGAGCATCATGGTGATAAATTCCAATCGTCATTTATTGACAGGTATTTATTTAGTTTAGATCACAAGACAATTTCTAAACAATTTTTAATTACGGGTATGTTTTGGGCTTTTATTGGCTCGGCAATGTCTATAATTTTTAGATTGCAGTTGGGTTTTCCGGATTCTGATATGTCTTGGTTACAACCTTTATTAGGTGGTTGGATTAATGTTGATCCCTCTACTGGTAAGGGATCCTTAAGTCCTGATTTCTATTATGCCTTAGTTACAATGCATGGGACTATTATTGTATTTTTTGTATTAACTGCTGGTTTAAGTGGAACATTTTCAAATTTACTTATTCCACTTCAGATTGGAGCAAGAGATATGGCATCACCTTTATTAAATATGATGTCTTATTGGTTCTTCTTCTTATCAGGAATGGTTTTATTTATATCTTTATTTTTAAATACTGGACCTTTCTCTGGAGGTTGGACCGGTTATCCGCCACTTAGTGCTCTACCTCAGGCATCTGATGGATCTAAAGGGGGTATGACCTTGTGGTTAATAAGCTTGGTATTTTTTGTAGTCTCTGTTTTGTTGGGTGGTATCAACTATATCACAACAGTATTAAACATGAGAACAAAAGGTATGACTATGTTCAGATTACCATTAACGATTTGGGCCTTTTTAGTAACAGCTATATTGGGATTGTTATCTTTCCCTGTTATAGCCTCAGGTTTCTTTATGGTTCTATTTGATAGAGCTTTGGGGACTTCATTCTTTTTAGATGAAATATATGTAGCTGGTGAAGCTTTAACTGATAGGGTAGGAGGTAGCGCTATCTTATTTCAGCATTTATTTTGGTTTTTAGGTCACCCTGAAGTATATATAATAATATTACCAGCAATGGGTATTGTTTCTGAAGTATTGTCTGTACATGCTAGAAAACCAATTTTTGGGTACAAGGCAATGGTTTTATCTATTTTAGCAATCGGTGTTTTATCCTTTTTAGTTTGGGCGCATCACATGTATATGACTGGATTAAATCCATTCATTTCCAATATATTTGTATTATTTACATTAATTATTGCAGTTCCTTCTGCAGTAAAAGTGTTCAATTGGATTGCTACTATATGGGGAGGTAATTTCAGATTTAATTCTGCCTCATTGTTCTCAATAGGTTTTGTTTCTATGTTTATTTCAGGAGGATTAACAGGTATTTTTCTTGGTAATTCAGTAATTGATATACAGCAGCATGATACTTATTTTGTTGTTGCACACTTTCATATTGTAATGGGTGTGGCTGCATTTTTCGGTATGTTTGCTGGTATTTATCATTGGTTTCCAAGAATGTTTGGTCGTTTCATGAATGAAACCCTTGGTAAAATCCATTTTTGGGGAACAATGATAGGTGCTTATGCTGTTTTCGGACCAATGCATTACCAAGGTATGGCTGGTGTTCCCAGAAGATACTATAGTTTTGATACTTTTCAGGCCTTTGATCAGTTTGATGCGATGAATCAGGTTATTACTATTGCAGCTATAGTTGTATTCTTCCTACAGGTACTATTTATTGTTAATTTCTTCTACTCTATGTATTATGGTAAAGTTCAGAAAGAAATGAATCCTTGGGGAGCAACTACATTAGAATGGACGGCACCTATAAATGCTGGTCATGGTAATTGGGAAGGTGATATTCCCCATGTACACAGATGGCCTTATGATTTAAGCAGATACGATGACAGAGAATTTATACCGCAGACAGAACCTTTAGCTGAAGGCGAAGCTGATGGTGGAAGTGGTCATTAAATTGATTTAAAAACTTATCATATTTAATTTTCATAGAGTGGAAAATACAAGTATAAAGAGTCAATTGGGGTTAAAGGTGAGAGATTATATTGCTCTCACCAAACCTCGTTTATCTTTATCTGTGGTTTTTTCGGCATGCACTGCTTTCTATCTGGGATCTGACAATCCAAATTTAATTTCTATTTTTACTTTAGGATTAGGAGGTTTTTTAGTTACTGGTTCTGCTAATACTTTAAATCAAATCATCGAAAAAGATACTGATAAGTTGATGGATAGAACTAAAAACAGGCCAATAGCGTCCAATCGTTTAGATGTCTCTGAATCTATTATCTTTTCTGGTATCGTTGGTGTTATTGGTATTCTTTTATTATCCAATTTCAATTATTTGTCAGCTGTCTTAGGAGCTATTTCACTAATTTCCTATGCTTTTATATACACTCCTTTAAAAAAATTAACACCTGCTTCAGTTTGGGTTGGTGCAATACCAGGTGCTTTGCCTATGAGTATAGGTTGGTGCGCAGCAACTAATGATAGTTTTTTATCGAATGAAGCTTTGTTTTTATTTACTTTGCAATTTATATGGCAGTTTCCACATTTCTGGGCAATCGCATGGATAACTTATGACGATTATGCAAAAGGAGGTTTTTATCTTCTTCCCACAGGAAGGTTAGATGGTAGAAATAAGAGTACAAGTATTCAAATTATATTTTATATAGTCTGTTTGATGGTTCTAAGTTTTGTACCATTAAGTCTTGGGATATCATCTTATCTGAGTTTTATTGTTATGATCTTAGCTGCTCTTTTTTTTATGTCTATAGCAGTTAAATTATATGTTTCCAACAAAAAGGAAGATGCAAAAAAATTAATGCTGGGTTCATTAGTTTACCAATTAGTAGTTTTTATTACACTTATTATTGACAAACAATAAATGGCACAGGCAGTAACAGATATTAAAGTAAAAAGAATTCATCCAAAGAAATTTGCTTTGTGGATGGCTTTAGTAAGCATTGTAATGTTTTTTTCAGCATTTACTAGCGCTTATATAGTCAGAAAAGCTGCTGGAAACTGGCTGAGTTTTCCATTGCCTATTCAGTTTTACATTAGTACTTTTTTTATTTTATCAAGTTCAGTGTTCTTTTATTTATCTAAAAGAGCTTATCAATTTGGGAATCTAAGTAGTTTTAAAAAGCTTTTTTATACTGGTTTTGTATTGGGAATTCTTTTTTGCATTCTGCAATATTTCGGTTGGGAAGCATTGAATAAAATGGATATTAATTTGTCAACAAACCAGTCATCAAGTTTTTTCTTTTTGATTACTTATGCACACCTTCTTCATGTTTTAGGGGGAATTGCTGCTTTAGTGTTGACTATCATAGGCATACAGAAGAAACATTACAATCATATTAATGAGAAAAGGTTACTTAAATTAGATCTTACATTTACGTATTGGCATTTTGTAGATTTACTTTGGTTGTATTTATTCTTATTTCTAATTTTTCAATCTTAATTAACAAGTTCAATAAAATTCTAAAAATGACTCACGACAACGTTATTGAAGCGCACAATGAGCATGGACAAGACCATGAAAATGAATTATGGAATGGTGGGGTAGAACCATTTAAAGCAAGTTATGGGAAGTTGATGATGTGGTATTTTTTATTATCAGATGCATTTACTTTCGGAGGTTTCTTAATTGCTTATGGCGCACTTCGTTTTAGTATGGATACCTGGCCCGTACCTGATTTTGTTTTTCAAACTGCACCTTTTGGTATCTCACATGCACCGTTAATTTTTGTTACTTTCATGACCTTTGTTTTGATTGTAAGTTCTGTAACTGTTTTAAGAGCCGTACAGGAAGGTAAACGTGAAAATAAAAAAGGTGTAATTAATTGGTTGCTAATCACAGTAATTGGTGGTGCAACATTTCTAGGTTGTCAGGCTTGGGAATGGACAAATCTAATGTACACTGAGGGGATGACAGTTTATACCAATCCCTTTTCTGCACATACTGAAGAGGGTAAGTATCTAACTTTTGCAGAATTACAAAAGATAGCCACTGATAAAGGTTTTGAGAAGAAAAAAGTAGAAGGGCATGAAACTTTCTATTTTGTAGATAAGGATGGTAAAAAATATTTTGAGAAAAGAGATCATGAAGATAATTTACCTGCAAAAATGGATATTGACATAAAAACGCCTTATCTGATTACATATTCACATCATTTCCATGATTATGCACCCGGGGCCTATTTAACTAAGGATGGTGAGCTTAAATCAGAGTCCTATGGTCCTAAATCTTTTGGTACTTTATTCTTCTTCATTACTGGTTTTCACGGTTTTCACGTTTTATCTGGAGTTGTATTTCTATTAATTATTGCAGTACAAGCTGGAAATAGTACTTATGTTGCCAGAAAAAATGGATACGAAATGGTTGAAAAGGTTGGTTTGTACTGGCACTTTGTAGACCTAGTTTGGGTTTTTGTTTTCTTAGCATTTTATTTATTGTAAAAAATATTAAAGTAATTATATATGGGACATCATATTACATCTACAAAAGAGGATATTGGGATTGCTGTTAGAGGCTTTATTATTCTATTAATAGTAACTTTTATAGAGGTTGGAATTGCCCTGGTTGGTAATGGTCATATTATTGAAGGATTCACTTTGCCTAAAATAGTTTTGATGGTGCCAATCATGATCATGTTTAGTTTGTACAAGGCTTATTATATTGTAAGTATATTTATGCACTTAGGTCACGAAACTAAAGGAATGGCCGCTTCTATAGTTTTACCAATGTTGATTTTTGTATGGGCTATAATCGCCTTTTTATGGGAAGGAAGTTCTTGGAACAACAATAGAAATTATGTAAAGACAAAAAATAAGGAAGGGATAGAAAAGGTTGAAAAGTCAAATAAAACAACCTTTAATAAGCCAATTAATGAAGAAGAAACTTACTCGATGAAATAGTTTAAAAAAAGCGTTCTTTTGAACGCTTTTTTTTTGAACAAAATCGTTCTAATTTTATTGTAGTTATACAAACAGATTGAATGAAACGCACAATTGCATTTATATCAGTATTAGCTTTACTTGCACTTTTTCCAGTAATGGCATTATTGATGTCTCGTTCTGGACTTTTAGCATATAAGGAATTAAAGTCTGAAATGAAATTATATAAAGACTCAATTTCTATTTCATCTCTAGAGATGATTCAAAACGATACTGTTTATGTGTACATTAAGGATTTTGAAAGAAAAGTTTTACTTGTTCATTTTAGGCAAGATCATTCCACTTTTAAAAACAATGAATTAAGAAGGGTTGTAAGCGAATTTTCAAAAAAGACAAAAAGAATTCAAATTGTTGAATTATTGAAGCAAGAAGACAGCTTATCTGTATCACATAATGATTCTTCAGTTTGTTTAGTTTTAAAAGATGAAGAACTAAAGAAATTAACAAATCAAGTTAAGGTTTCTAAAGATAGTTTACAAGACCTTATCATCCTTGTTGACAGAAAGGGATTTGTTGCCAATACTTACAGATTAACTAGTAAGTTAGTTACCAATGACCTTATGAGGCATATTACTTTGTTGTTGCCTTTTAAAGAAGATAGAAGAAAAATAAAATTTGAAAGAGATAAAGATATTTTAAATTAAATAATAATGAGAAATAATACAGAAGCCAATAATTTTAAAATGTTGAACAATCTAATTGTGGTGATTTCTATCGCATTACCCTTGATTGTTGTTTTCCTTTTCAGTTTTAAATTAGATGTTGATTTACCCTTTTCAGTGCATTTGTTACCCTTACTGAATGCAATACTAAATGGCTGTTCAGCCATGCTTTTGATTTTAGCTTTATTAGCTGTAAAGGCTAAGAAATTTGATCTGCATAGCAAACTAATATATGCTGCTATGGTGTTTTCGCTTCTGTTTTTATTAATATATGTTTTTTATCATATTGTAACGGATTCAACTTCTTATGGCGGTTCATGGGGAATGATTTATTTTCCTCTCTTGATAAGTCATATAGTATTGGCGGCTGTACAGGCACCATTAGTTCTTTTTGCTTTTCTGTACGGATTTACAGGCCAATTGGATAAACATAAGAAGTTAGTAAAATTTAGTTACCCGGTATGGTTGTACGTATGTATAACTGGTGTTATTTGTTATTTGATGATTTCACCTTATTACGTATAGTATGAAAAATTATGTCATTTTAATTTTCTGTATTTTCTTTCTGACTTTTAGCTATGGTCAATGTCCAATGTGTAAAATGTCTGCAGAAGCAGATTTAAAGAATGGTGGTAGTAATGGGAAGGGCTTAAATGCTGGTATCGTATACATGTTAACGGTTCCCTACATACTTATGGGTACTATTGGATTTTTATGGTACAGGGAGAGGAGAAAAATTGCGGAAGAAGAACAAAAAGAAGAAATTTCAAGACTTTTGGATCTATAAAAAAAGGTTTAAGTAAAACTTAAACCTTTGTCGGGATGACAAGACTCGAACCTGCGACCTCACGCCCCCCAGACGTGTACTCTACCAACTGAGCTACATCCCGTTGACAAATGCAAATATAAATAGTTCAGCTATTTTTAAGTGCATATATCTTTTAAAATTATCCATTATTACCAAAAAAATCCTTCATTCTATCAAAAAATCCTTTACGATCTTCCCTATTTTTTTGATCTGGTTTAAAATTTTTAGATTCTCTTAGTTTTTCAACTAGCTTTCTTTCCTCTGAATTTATATCAGAGGGAACGTAAACATTTACATGTATTAATTGATCTCCCTGTCCGTAACCCTGAAGGGAAGGAAGTCCTTTTCCTCTTAATCTAAATATTTTACCTCCCTGTGTCCCTTGTGGAATACTAACTTTAACTTTGCCTGTAAGTGTAGGTACTTCAACCTGAGTTCCTAAAACAGCATCTGCAAAGTTGATGTCAAGTTCGAATAAAATATTATTGTTGTCCCTTTCAAAATATTCATGTGCTTTTTCTTGAATGCTTATGAGTAAGTTTCCTGATTGTCCACCATTCATGCCTGCATTACCTTTGCCATTCATAGAAAGTTGAATGCCTTCACTCACTCCGGCAGGAATATCTATAGAAATAGTCTCTTCTTCGTAAACTCTTCCTTCACCTTTACAGGGTTGACACTTATTAGTAATTGACTGTCCGCTTCCACTACAGGCAGGACAAGCAGTTGTGGTTTGCATTTGTCCCAAAAAAGTATTTTGAACTCTGCGTACATAACCAGAACCACTGCAAGTTGAGCAAGTTTTAACAGATTGACTGTCTTTGGCTCCCGAACCCTGACAAGAGGTACACCCAACATATTTTTTTACTTTTAATTTCTTGTTTACTCCCGTAGCAATTTCTTCCAGCGTTAGATTTACCTTAATTCTCAAATCCGAACCAGGTTGACCTCCAGACCTTCTTCTTCCTCCAGATCTTTGTCCTCCAAAAAAATCAAATCCTCCAGCACCACCACCAAAAATATCTGAAAATTGCGAGAATATATCATCCATATTGAAGCCCTGGCCACCTCCACCTGCACCACTTACCCCCGCATGTCCGTATCTGTCATACAGGTTTCTTTTTTCATCATTAGAAAGCACTTCATAAGCTTCAGCAGCTTCTTTAAATCTTTCCTCTGCTTGCGGATTATCAGGATTTCTATCCGGGTGATTGTCTAAAGCAATTTGTCTGTATGCCTTTTTAAGGTCATCTTTATTGACATTTTTAGAAACGCCTAAAATTTCGTAGTAATCTCTTTTTTGCGCCATGTTTCAATTATTGACCAACTACAACTTTAGCGTAGCGGATTATTTTATCATTTAAATAATAACCTTTTTCAATTGTTTCAATAACAATACCTTTGTTTTCCTCACCTGCAGGGACCTTTGTGATAGCTTCGTGCAAATCAGGATTAAATTCAACCTGATTACTTTGCATGGATTTCAAACCTTTTTGTTCTAATGTTTTTAAAAGTTTGTCGTGGATTAAAGAAATACCATCAATAATCGAAGGGTTTTCATTTGTATCTGTCATGGCTTTCATTGCTCTCTCAAAATCGTCAAGAGTAGGCAGTAAAGACTTTATTGTTTCCTGAGAAGCTGTTTTAATTAGATCTTCTCTTTCTCTCAAGGTTCTCTTCCTATAGTTGTCAAATTCTGCATAGAGACGAATGTATTTATCTTTCATATCATTCAACTCATTTTGAATTTTTTCTAGGGGATCAATTTCCTCATTGGGAGAATTTTCTGCTGTCTCATTTTCTTGGTTGTCGACTGAGGCTGTTTCCTTTTCAGGAGCTTCTACCTCATTTTCCATATCTGGGGTTGATTCATTAATATTCATATATTTTTTTTTACTGATAGGTCAATAAGTTTGCCATTTTTATTTTAGGGACAAATTGTCAGCATTTTAAAGAAATATTTTATTTGGAAAGACTTTTTGACAAATGCCCTTCAATGATTTTGATATCAACATTGATAAAACTAATTTGACCTTTTGGATTGATTAGTATGGTTGCCGGAATTTCTTTGATGCCATACTTTTTGGCTATGGAGCAATTGAAGGAATTTACATGTGAAAAATGAAATTTCCAATTAAGTTGGTCTTGTTCAATCGCATTGAGCCAGGCTTGTTTTTTTGATTCAATTCCCAGACTGATAATTTCAAAAGAATCAGCATCCTTAAATTTTTTGTTTTGAAAATGATTGTACAGCGCTACAAGATCTTTGTTTTTTTCTCGGCAAGGTCCACACCAACTACCCCAAAAATGTATCAAAATCCATTTATTTCTAAATTGGGAGAGCCTATAACTAATCTTTTCAATATTAAATTCAAAATCCGGAGCCATTTCTCCACTATGAACAATCGGTTTCTTATATTCTGAATAAAAATAAAAGGAGCAGATAGCAATGATGATAAAAAATAGAGGAAAGCTTATTTTTTTAATCATATTTCTTGTTGATTCGTTAGATGGTTATCTAGCAGACCGAGTTGAATTAATGCATTTTTTGAGGCATTTTGCTCTGCGCTTTTTTTATTAAAATCCACGGCTTGTCCGAAAAATTCATCATCAATATGGACAGCTATACAAAATTTTTCTCTGTTATCATGTGTTCTGCTTTGTTCAACAATTACGTATTGAACTTGTTTTTGAAATTTTTGACAAAATTCAAGTAAAATTGATTTGTAATTATCGTTCACTTGTTCGAGTTCGTGAATGTCAAGAAATTTTTTTAAGATCCGATGAATGATAAAGGTTTTGGTTTTTTCAAATCCTACATCGAGATAAACCGCGCCTAAAAAAGCTTCTAAGGTATTTCCCATCATAGTTTGACTTATTTTATTACTTCCTTTTTGTTTAAGGAATAAGTCAAGTTCCATATCTGAAGCGATTTTATTCAGCGTTTTTCTGTTAACAAGTTTGGAGCGCATTTGAGTTAAAAATCCTTCGTCTTGGGTCGGGTACTTTTTAAAAAGATATTCTGCCATAACAGCATCGAGAATGGCATCTCCGAGGAATTCCAATCTTTCGTTATTGAAAAGAAAAGAGTTAGATTTTGAAGTATCTTGATGTTTGGGTTGTTGATAAGATTTATGAGTAAAAGCAAGTTTATAAAAATGCAAATGCCCCGGAGTAAATCCGAGGATTTTGCGAAGTTGTTTTACAAGATTCTTATCAGATGATAATAGAATGTTATATAATTTATTCCACACTCGATAGGTTAGGATTCAAATTTTTTAAATATAACTGCGGAATTATGACCTCCAAAACCATAATTAATATTCAGAGCGATTTGAACATCTGCTTCAATCATTTTATTTGGAGTAATTCGGATTCGATTATCAATTTGGGGGTCGAATTCGTTAAAATTTATCGTGGGTGGAATCTTTCCGTCTGTAATAGTTTTGATGCAAACAATTGATTCAACGACTCCTGCAGCGCTGATGAGGTGTCCTGTCATAGATTTTGTTGCACTCATATGAATATTGTAGATTGCTTCTCCCATCGCTTGTTTAATTGCATTGGTTTCAGCAATATCACCTAAATCGGTTGATGTACTATGTGGGTTGATGTAATCTATATCATTTGGAGAGATGCCAGCATCCTGCATTACTAATTGTAACAATTTAATTACGCCAGTTCCTTCCGGATTTGGTGCTGTAATATGATAGGCATCTGCATTTTGTGCTACACCAATGACTTCAGCGTAAATATGAGCTCCTCTTTCCTGTGCATGCTCAAGGTCTTCGAGTACAATACAACCAGCACCTTCGCCGATTACAAAACCATCACGATCCTTATCGAATGGTCGAGAGGCTGAGGTAGGATCATCATTACGAGTGGATAGTGCTTTCAAAGCATTGAAGGCACCCACACCTGTTTCGTTGATGGCAGCTTCAGCGCCACCAACCACCATTACTTTTGCTCTTCCTAATAAGATCTGATCATAGCCCAGGCCAATACAATGAGTAGAAGAGGCACAGGCTGTTACGATAGCTGCGCTGGGACCAGTGAATCTGTGTCGTATTGAAATATTTCCAGCTGAAGCATCAACAATCATTTTGGGTACAAGGAAGGGTGTGTATCTGGGTGTTCCATCTCCTTTCGTGAAATCTGCAACTTCGTCTTGTAGTGTTTTAATACCACCGATACCAGAAGCCCAGAAAACACCGATTTGGGATTTATCTTCAATCTGATCTAAGTTTGCATCTTTTATCGCCTCATCACTAGCGACAAGGGAAAATTGCATGACAGGGTCCAGCCTACGGATTTCTTTTCTACCCAAAATTTCACCTGCGTCGAAATTTTTAATTTCACAGGCAAATTGGGTTTTAAATTTTTCTGCATTAAAATTAGTTATCGGAGCAGCTCCACTTTTACCGGAAAGTAAATTGTCCCAAAATTCCGAGATATTGTTTCCAACCGGAGTAAGTGCACCCAAACCTGTTATGACGACTCTTCTTTTTTTCATTTGTTCATTTTTTCAAAAGATACAAAACATAAAAAAGCGTCGGAGTAAATTATCTAATACCCCCGACGCTTTCAGATATCGGTATAAAATTAACCTTTCTTAGGAGTTGGCTTCAAGGAAAGAGATAGCATCTCCAACAGTTTGAATTTCTTCTGCTTTTTCGTCTGGAATAGAGATTTCAAATTCTCTTTCGAATTCCATAATTAATTCAACTAAATCAATAGAATCGGCTCCAAGATCTTTTTTGAAATTAGCAGTAGGAGTGATTTCAGATTCTGCGATAACCAATTTATCAGCAATAATTTTGGTAACACGCTCTTGAATACTTGCCATAGGTATAAAGTTTTATTTTTTTAAATTGCCCTTTTGGGTTAAGAAATACATTAAAATACAAGCACAAATATGATTATTTACATCTTTAAAACCAAAGAAATTCTATTTTTTTTCAAAAGCAACTAGGTTCCGGTTGTAATTTTTTTTTCTTTTGAAGCTGCGAATCCGAATACTGTACCCATAATCCCACCTAATATATGCGCATATTGGGAAATGTTGTCCTGATGAGTAGCATTCATAATTTCTTTTCCTATAAAAAAGAGAATAACTAAAATAAAGGTAAGAGGTATTGAACCATCTTTAGCATCGGCAAAAGAAACCAAAACGATGAACATAAAAACTAAACCGCTGGCTCCTAGAAGTGCTGCATTGAAAAAAATCAGATGAAAAATACCTGTAAGAATGGATGTGATCAGCATCATCAGTAAAATATCTCTGCTTCCGTATTTTTCTTCCATGATTGGAGCCAAAAGAAGAAATAAAGAAAAATTTCCAACAATATGATCCAGATTGGCATGCCCCAAGGTGTAGGTGAATAATCTTATGTATGATTTCCAATCATACCAGGAACTGTTCGGAACCAGGGTAAAGTAATTTCCAATCAGACTATTTTGGTTTTCGTTTAAATCCCCATAAATCAAATAATTTAGAAAGTAAACCAAAGCGCTCAGTAGCGTAAAGCTCAAGACAACAGGGGCATTGTAACTTATTTTGAGTTTCATCCTAGAATAGATTTTAATTCAAGAAGGTATATGTTTTCCAAGAGTTCCTTTCTTTTCGAAGGTACTAAAAATTTGGGTTTAAATTTAGAAATATGATAATGTTTATAAGTTTTTACCATTTTAAATTCCAGGGATGAAGATTTTATTTTAGACATCCCTTCTTCATTTGTAATAACTAGTTGATTTGACCTGGCGTGAATCCATAAATCTTCAAGAGTGTTAATTCTTAGCGTAGGCGCATTGCAATAAAACTCGAATGAGTTAGAAATATGATTGAAGACTAAAATCTCAGTTTTTATTTTGTTGTGATTCACATCTTGGGCAGCATGATATCCGGAATGAAATTGATTTAAAAAAGGATAGAATTGGAACCCGAGAAACAATACTATGCTCATACTCATACTCAGCATTCTATTTTGTAATTTTTTGGCATCACTACAGGAGAATCTATATGTCCAGAAAAAGAAAAACAAGGAACTTAGGACAGCCAGATATCCCATAAAATTGGAGTAGCTAAGAAGAAATAGTAAGGATGTGATAATGATTGAAATTTGCAAAAAAATATGAAATCTAAGTAGGTGTTTTAATAGATGGGGCTTTATACGAGAGGTGAAAACTGACACAGAAACAGCTAAAAAAGGGATTGAAGGAAAAATATAGTGTGGCAGTTTATATTTTGAAAGTGACATGAAGAAAAAAATCAACAAAAAGCTTAAAAAATAAGGGAAGGATGGATTGGATTTTTTGAATTGTACAAGCGGATTGCCAGACAATAAATATAAAACTGCGATTCCTGTCCAAGGGAGAATCACCCATAAAATTGTATGGAAAAAATAAAAGTATCCGTAGTTATTCGACCAAACATTTTCCCCCGTGATTCTACCAAAACTTTGTTTCCAGAAAAAAAAGTACAATCCTTCTTTTCCCCATTGCAAGTATAAACCGTAGAGCATGGGACAAAGAACGAGGAGTAAAATCAATGAACCCAAGGCCAGATCCCAATATTTATACTTGTAAGTTTCTTTGTTTTGCAGGAAGTTAAAGAATGAAAAAATGAATGGAATAATAAGACCTAAGGGTCCTTTAGTTACAATTGCCAGACCCGTGCAAGTAAAAGCGGCGATACAATGCCATAATTTTTGATTTTTAAAATAGGTGTCAAAAAAATATATGCTGAGTAAAATCCAACCCAGTAACATGGTATCAGTTCTGATATCTATGCAAAGCATAAAGAAAGCCTGACTGCTCAAGAGAAAAACGAGGGTGTATTGGGCTAGCAGTGGATTAAACTTATTTTTTACATGATGGTAAAAGGCAAATATTCCCAACCCAAAAACAAGGAGAGAGGGAATTTTATAAACCCAAGCTTGAACGGTAAACAGTTTGAAAAAAATTGCCGTAATCCAAAATAAAAGGGGAGGCTTGTCCAGATAATTTTCTCCACTATGTTTGATGATTAAAGGATTTGGCTGTTTTAGCAATTCTTTCGAAAGATGTGCATATTGTGCAGCATCTACATCCAAGAGGGGTAAATTCAAACTAAGGAATAAAATGAGGGCAAGCAAAGAAAAAATAAGAAAAGGAAATAGATTAGTGTTTGAATTATGATTCATTGGGAATTATACATTAAGAATTTATAAATTGGGTCGAGCTTAGCATTTCAGTCGAAAAATATTCTTTATTTTGGAACAAATTTAAAATTATGGAATTTCTGTTACAATATATTTCCTGGGCACCTAATCCTATTTTAATACAATTAGGAGGATTTGAGATAAGATATTACTCCTTGTTTTTTGCCTTGGGCTTTATCATTGGTTATCTAATGATTCAAAAAATGGTAATCAAGGAAGGGGAGGATGTTAAGCTTTTGGATGAATTTTTGATCTACGTGGTTGTCGGAACTGTATTAGGAGCAAGAATAGGACATTGCTTGTTTTATGACTGGGCTTATTTTTCTCAGCATCCTATGGAGATTTTACTTCCAGTTCAGTTTGAGCCTGAGTTTCAATTTACCGGATTCAGAGGATTGGCAAGTCATGGAGGTGCGATTGGAATTATTTTGGCATTGATTTTATTGTCAAGAAAGCAGAAAAGGGATATTTTTTGGTATTTGGACAAATTGGCTGTGGTTGTTCCCTTAGCAGGTATGTTTATCCGTTTAGGAAATTTAATGAATTCAGAGATAGTGGGTGATCCGAGCTCTTTTCCCTGGGCCTTTCAATTTTCTTTGATGGATGACGAAAATGGAAAGCATGATCCCATGGTGCCGCGCCATCCAACACAATTGTATGAGGCTTTGGCTTATTTGTTGATATTTATATTCATGATTCGTTATTATGCCGTGAAATATGGAAAAGTGCAGCATGGACATATTTTTGGTGTCTTTTTCTTTCTTCTTTTTATAGCTCGTTTTGTTATTGAATACACAAAAATAAATGAAGGAATTGCTGAAGATTCTATTATCAACATGGGTCAGATTTTGAGTCTTCCATTTATATTGGCGGGGATATATTTAGCATGGAGAAAAAACAGGAATCCTGTTACCTAACCCTTTAATTTTTGCCATAGATGTGTGGGAGAAAACCACCAGATTTCTCCATTGGCAAGCAAAATAGTGTATCTGGATTCATCATTTTTTACAAAGGCAGAAATTTGCATGATTGATGAATTTAGGGGAAGATTGTCCATTGGGCAGGATGTCCACCCATTACCATAGGCATACCACCAAATTTGGTTTTCCTCAGAGACTATTACAAATCTACTGCCATCCTGAGGTCCTCTGCTGTAGGCTGATAGAGCTACAATATTTATTTTTTCAGGTAATCCGGTTAGATCGCATAATTTCCAAGAATGCCCGGGTGCCAAAAACCAAATTTGGTTGTCTTCTGTCACAGCTACAAAACGTGTGCTGTTATCTTCCATTCTAACAAAAGAGCTATGGAGTTTTATTTTTTGCATTTTTAATCAGATTTTAAGTCCTAATTTGGCAGCTTCGATTAATAAGAATTGGTAGGCTTCCTCATAATTATTTTCGATAATACCATCCAATATTGCGTCTTTGATTGCATTTTTAAGGATTCCCACCTCTTTTGAGGGTTTGATTTTGAAAATTTCCATGATGTCCTCACCTGTAAGAGGAGGTTGCCAGAGTCTTAGATGATCTTTTTTTTCAACTTCTTCCAATCTTTGTCTCAAGAATTGAAGGTTATCTGCATATAATCTTTTTTTGATTGGATTAGTGGTAGTGGTATCAGCTTCGCAGAGTAGGAGTAGTGATTCCAAATCTTCACCTGCATCAAATAAGAGTCTTCGTATGGCAGAGTCAGTTATTTCAGTTCTGTCCTTTGTAAGAAGAATAGGTCTTTGGTGAAGACCGACCATTTTTTGAACAAATTTAAGTTTATGGTCCAGAGGAAGTTTAAGTCTCTGGAAAATTTTTGCTGTTACTTTAGTTCCTAAAAATTCATGCCCATGAAAGGTCCAACCTTGCCCTGGATAGAATCTTTTTGTTAAAGGTTTAGCAATGTCATGTAAGAGAGCTGACCATCTTAACCAAAGATCTTTTGATTTTTGACTCATATTATCAAGAACCTGTAAGGTATGCCAAAAATTATCCTTATGAGCTATTCCATTCATTTCTTCAATTCCTGCCATTGCATTCAGTTCGGGGAGAATAATTTCCAATAATCCGGTTTTGAAAAGAAGAGAAAATCCGACAGAGGGTTTTTCTGAGAGTAAAATTTTATTTAACTCAGCATTGATGCGCTCTTGAGATATAATTTTAATTCTATCTTTTTGAGATTTGATACCATCGAAGGTTTCGGGATCAATTTGGAATTGCAGCTGTGTAGCAAATCTGATGGCTCTGAGCATTCGTAAGGGGTCATCAGAAAATGTAATTTCAGGATTTAAGGGTGTTTTTAATTTCTTTTCTTGGATGTGCTGTATACCTTGAAATGGATCTAATATTTGTCCAAAGTCTTCAGGGTTCATAGAAATTGCAAGTGCATTTATTGTAAAATCTCTTCTGTTTTGGTCATCTTCCAAGCTTCCGTTTTCCACTGTTGGTTTTCGAGAATCGGACTGGTACGATTCTTTTCTAGCCCCTACAAATTCCAGTGTCCACTCATTGTACTGCAACATAGCAGTGCCAAATCGAGCATAGGAAACGACCTGATTATTGGATTGTAAATATTGGGAAAGAGCCTCGGCAAATTGGATACCACTTCCAATGGTCACGATATCCATGTCTTTACTTTTTTTATTTCTGCCTAAGATTTTATCTCTAACATAACCCCCAATTACATAGGTTTTCATGTTTAGTTGAGTTGAGACATCTCTAAGCGCTTCAAATATGAACTTCTCTTTCGAGTGAATTGTTTTTAAGAGATTCTTTTCGATTTCAAGAATACCTCCCTGTTGAAACGCATCCAACAGAAAGGAAACAACAGGAAGACGCTTGGCTGAAAGAGAAAGAGGACCTCCGCCTGTCGTTCCTTTAGGATAAAATTCTGGTTTTATCACTATATATGAAACAGGATAGATATCTCCTTTTTGTGCTTCATAATCCTCTTTGCTGGATTCAGTTAGGATAGTTACACAATAATCATCACTTAGAGATTTTACATATTGATCTCGTTCTGCTATTTCACATTGATGTACCATAAAATTCGATGTATATTTGATATTCTTTGGAGATGATTTTATCGTTGCAATAAATCTACCTAAACTTTTGGCTACAGGAAACGCACGTCTCTCATAAGGAGTTCCTTTGTTCAGATAAAAGTCTGGTGCATAGGTTTCCCAGAGTCTGAGTTGATTGTCTAATTCAAGGAGTTCTGTTTGAAAGAATTCATCTGCAATCTCATCATCAGTCTTTCCTGCAGCATCAGCAGTAAGTAAAATTCTACGCACTTCAGCCTCTTGCTGTGGTGATAAAAATCGCTTTTCACGAGGAGGTTCTTGGCCTTTCAATTTGTAATAGAAAAACACATAGGCTCTTCGCAAGGAATCCATATACGCTTCATCTTTAATATTAATTCGTCTTGTTTTTGTCTCTTGAGGAGCAGGAGCAATTTTTCTGCTTCTTGTCAAACCACGAAACCAATTCAATAGACCCGCCCCTTTTTGGTTTCTTCGGCGAACCATTCTCTAATTATATTCCCTAAAAAGATGGAGAAGGCTTGGTTTTGTTATTGCCTTGAATCTGAAGATAAAAAAACCTATATTGGCTCTACTGTAAATGTTGATCGGAGACTCCGTCAACACAATAAAGAAATTACAGGGGGAGCCAAAGCGACAGCACGATCAACAGGTTGGAAACGAATTTGCTGTATTACAGGATTTCCAAATGGACGAAGTGCTTTACAGTTTGAATGGAAATGGAAACGAGTCTCCAAAGAAATGAAAGGATCTCCTTTGGAAAAACGATTGACAGCACTCGAGTTTATGCTGAATTCAGAAAAAACAACAGCAAATTCACAGCCTTTCTCTTCCTATGATGCTCCTCTCTGTCTTTATCTAGAAGATCCCTCTTGTTTTGTAATGAAAGAGAAAGAATTAAAATATGCAATTGTAACGGATATGGAAAACTAAAGAGTTTCAAATGTGAAATTCTAGAATGAAAGCATCGGATTCCACGAATTCTTTGACTGAACTCACAGGGAGAGATGAATGTTTTGTCTGCCTTTCTGTAGAAAACGATAGTGGTGAACCACTTGTCCATAGTAAATTACTAAGAACATGTGGATGTAAATTCTTTGTACATCCTGAATGTTGGAATCAATGGCAAAAAGATAAGAGTGATTTTGATTGTCCTATTTGTCGAAAGGAGAGTGTTTTGAAGATTAAAATCCCTCATCCCATTTTACTTGTAGAAATTCCTGAAGAAATGACACGTCAGCGAAATAAGAAAATTGTGTGTCAGGTTCTTGTGGGTATTGCTTTAGTTAGTTTCACATTAGGTATAATTCTATCCTTTTTTCTTATGAATTAGTTTGATTTGATAGAAATCAACATCTTTTATTTGAGGTACACGACGAACAGAAACAACTTTATAGTCCCCTAAATATGCAATAAATCCCGATTTGAGTTTCATAAGCACAGCTATACTATTTCCCGTAGTTAGACTTTTGTAGAAAGCAGCCTGATCACTTTTTCTTTGATTTTCAAGAGGTTCTCCTGGTGAACTTTTTTCTCCCTTGCCAACATAATAGATTGTTTTGAAATCAATTGATATTCTATCAAGACTTTTAGGATTTGCTGTAAGTTTTATAGATGTAATCCCTGTTTCCTCATTTCCAATAGATCCCTGTTGCCAAGATCCTGGTAGCTGTAATTGTTCATGAGCTTCTTTATAAGAGGCAAAAAATTGCATTCTACTGTAGAAATTGTTTTCTCTTTCTTAAAAAAATGGAAGGCCTTCTTCTAGTTGCAGCTATGGATTGTCTTGCCGCATCCATTTTAATCAAAGAAAAAATGAGAGAAGAGGCTATTCTTAAAAAATGGAAACGAGGAGAATTAACCTATAAAGAACTTCTAGGTCTGAAAAATGATGGTACGATTCACGTGCGCTGTCTTAATAAAAATGTACACTCTGCAAAGAATACTGAATATTCGAAAAAGAATGACTAAAGAGCAATAGAATTTCTCCATTGCTTTGTATATTCATATAAGACGATAGATGCAGCAATACTTACATTGAACGATCGCATAACTCCATATTGACTAATCGAAAGAATAGGACCTACTGAGAAGAGTTCTTTGGGTAATCCATAGGATTCAGAACCCATAACAAAGACAACTTTCCATCCAGGTTCCAGTTTTTTTGGAAGAAAGGGTTTGAATGAGAAGACTTCCAAAGGAGTTCCTCCTTGTTCAATCAGAATAGGAACAAGTTTATTTTCTTGAAAGAAAGACGGTTGAATTTCTGATAGTCTATGAATATGTATATAATTTTTTGCACCGACTTCCGATCTACGATCATATTTCTTCCGTCCAACAATATATACATCGGAACAACCCAATAGTACTGCTGATCGTATTGTCATTCCTACATTCATATCACCATTCAAATTATAAAGCATTATTGCCATTGGCAATGCTGCTT
>CAZNNX010000004.1:0-43258 GCA_964574485.1 uncultured Saprospiraceae bacterium
AACTTACACATGGAGCACGGGTGCCACAACTGCCGTAATATATGTAAATCCTACTGTTGCAACTACTTATGTAGTGACTGCTACAGATGTTAATGGTTGTACAGCAACTCAATCTCAATTGATCAACATAAGTGCTTCACCTACAGCGGCTATCAATGGAGCTGGTACTATTTGTAGTGGTCAGTTAATCACGTTAACAGCTTCAGGAGGTGGAACTTATTTATGGAGTAATGGAGCCTCTTTAAATTCAATTTCAGTAAATCCAAGTAGTAATACTTCATATACTGTAACTGTTACTAATACCAAAGGTTCTACTACTAAAACAACTATAAGTAGGGCCTTCCAGTTCTACAACTTATTCTGTAACAGCTACCAATGCGAACGGTTGTACAAGTTCATCCAGTTCCACCGTAAATGTTAATGCATTGCCTATTGTTTCCATAAGTGGTAATAATGCAGTTTGTAATGGTTCCGCAACAATACTAACTGCAGCGGGAGGTAGTACTTTTATTTGGAATAATGGTTCTACTTCAAGTAGTATTTCAGTAGCACCAACAGCAGACTCAACTTATGTTGTCACTGCTACCAACTCAGTAGGCTGTTCTGCTTCATCTGCCATTACTGTTACAGTAAATGCCCTACCTAATGGTGCTTCTATTTCAGGGGTTAAGGTTATTTGTCAGGGGCAATCTACTACTTTATTTGCCAATGGAGGTTCTTTATATCTCTGGAGTACGGGGGCAACCTCACCTTCAATAAATGTATCAACTGCTGGCACTTATACAGCAACTATTACGAACTCGGCAGGTTGTAGCGTTCAGGTTAGTGAAAATGTAATTGTCAATAATTTACCAACTCCTTCCATAATTGGTCCATTCAGTGTATGTTCTGGTGAAATTGCCAATCTAATTGCAACAGGAGGAGGAAATTATGCATGGTCAAATGGTTCCAACAATGCCAGCATTAGTGTGATACCAGCAACTGCAACTACATATACTGTAACAGTAACAAATGCTGCAGGATGTTCTGCAACCTCAGGACAGTTGGTCAATGTAATTTCAAAACCAAGCCCTCAAATTTCGGGTAGTACGAATGTTTGTCTGGGAAGTTTAACATCTTTATCAGCAGCAGGAGGCAATACATACTTATGGAGCAATGGATCAACTGCAACTACTATATCTGTTTCTCCAACAGTCAATACAAATTACGTAGTTACAGTAACTAATAGTTTAGGCTGTTCTGATACAATTTCCCGTTCTATTATAGTAAATTCATTACCTACACCCACAATCACTGGTAGTACTGTAATTTGTCAAGGTCAAAGCACTACTTTGACAGCAACTGGTGGTTCCAGCTATTTGTGGAGTAATGGATTTAATACTACATCAATAAACGTTAGTTCAGGTTCAACTTATAACGTAACCACAACTGATATAAACGGCTGTACTGGTACGAATTCAGTAACGTTAACAATAAATGCTATCCCAACAGCAGTTATTTCTGGTCTGACAGCTGTTTGTCAGGGGGCGAGCACAACTTTAACAGCAACGGGAATTGGATCTTACCTATGGAATACGGGTGATACTTCCACTAGCATTGTTGTCACACCATCCGCTGCTACAACCTATTCCTTAACTGTTACCAATTCATCAGGATGTTCCAGCAATACAAATCAAACAGTTTTTGTAAATGCATTGCCAATAGTTACAATTGTTGCGATCGATACAGTCTGTTCTGGTCAAGCTGTTACTTTAACAGCGAGTGGAGGAAATACCTATCTTTGGAATAATGGAGGTACAACAGCTGTATATACGGCTAATCCTACTGGCACAATTTTATATGCTGTAACAGCAACAACGGCTTCTGGTTGTGTCGGTTCTGCAACTAAATTAATAGTGGTTCCAACTCCTGTAGCCAGTATAATTGGTGATACCGCTATTTGTTCCGGTCAAACAGCATTATTGTCAGCATCCGGGGGAGTATCTTATGTATGGAGTAACGGTGCTGTAAATTCTACTATTACAGTATCGTCAGCGAATACATATAATGTAACCATTACAGATGCAAGTGGTTGTACAGCCTCTACCTCACATATAGTACAGGTGGGAGCCAATCCAAATGCGCCAGGGGTTAACAATACCGCTATTTGCTCTGGTAATAGTGTTACCTTAGGTGCTACTGGAAATGGAATCATCAACTGGTATTCAGATTCAACACTTACGAATCTGGTATTTATCGGAACTAATTTGGTTACACCTGCATTAACAAGTAATACCAATTATTATTTAAATCAAGTTGACGCTCAAGGTTGTATATCCTCAATTTCAGTTTTGAATGTAACGGTAAATAATAACCCGAATGTGATTTCAACAACTTCGGATACTATCTGCGAAGGAAATGTGGCTTATTTAACAGCTAATGCTTCTTCTGGTACTATCAATTGGTACGATCAATCTTTAATTGGTAGTTTGGGAACAGGACCAGTTTTTGTTTCTCCTAATTTAGCTCAGACTACTCAATATTATGTGGTTGTTACGGACAGTAATGGATGTAATAGCTCACCAGTTCAAGTAATTGCTGAAATTATACAAAGACCAAATCCTGTAACAAATATCAATAGCATTAGTTATTGTGAGAATGATTCCATTTTTATTAATGTTACTGGAAGTGGAGTAGGAACAATTCAATGGATGGATTCTTCATTGGCTATTTTAGGTAACTATCCTATGTTAGGTCAAGCCAATCAAAGACTTTTTGTAGGAAATTTAGTCAGTGGAACCTATATGTACTATTTTGCTGAGTCCAATGGTTCTTGTGTTTCATTGCCAGAGGCAGCTTATGTGACTGTTAATGCCAGACCTATTACGCCCAACTTGTTTAATGATAGTCCGGTTTGTGCTGGTGAAGATGTATTTCTTCAGTCTACTACAGTTCCTGGTGCAACTTATAATTGGAGTGGTCCAAATGGATTTACAAGTACGCAACAGAATTTTATGTTAAATCAAACATTAAGTTCGCAAGCGGGTATTTACAGTTTGATTGTATCTGTAAATGGTTGTCCATCTGCTGCGGCAACAACAACTGTTACAATCAATTCAATTCCTGTTATTAGTTCGGCAATAACCAACAATGGACCTGTTTGCGAGGGTAGTCTTATTGAATTCTTTGCACCCGCTATTTCAGGTGTGTCATATGTTTGGTCCGGGCCTTCAGGATTTAGTTCCGGTTTACAGAATCCAACCATTGCACAGGCAAATGAAGATGATAATCAGGGTTTTTACAGTTTATTTGTAATTGATTCTGTAAGTGGTTGTTCTTCAGTAATAAGTTCAAGCTTGTTAATGGTGAACAGGTTACCTGCTGCTGGATTAGCATTAAATAATGGTCCTGTTTGTTCTGGTGATAGCATTGGTTTAATCGTTCAATCTGTATTTGGAGGAAGTTATCAATGGGATGGACCTAATGGTTTTAATTCTAACAACAGAATTGTAACCTTATACAACACCAATACAAATATGTCAGGTATCTACAATGTTACTGTTTCAGTGAATGGTTGTTCAACGGTTTTATCGACTAATGTTTTGATTAGAACATTAAATGGATCAGGTATCACAGCAGATACCAGTGTTAGTGCAGGTACAAATCTTACTTTGAATGCAAGTGGTGGAATTATTTATCAATGGTCACCTGGTCAATATTTATCGAATAGTAATGTTTCTAATCCTGTATTAAATGTACCTGTTGCTGGTGTCTACAACTATGTAGTTACAATAACTGATGCACAAGGTTGTTCGGGTACGGAAGACATTACGGTTACAGTATTACCTTCAGACAGAATGGTTATTCCAGATCTAATCACACCAAATGGCGATGGAATGAATGATGTGTGGGAATTAGATTTCTTACAAAATCTAACAGATTATCGGGTTAAAATTTACTCGAGAGGTGGAATTTTGGTTTGGAATACAGAATTGTATCAAAATGATTGGAATGGAACACATTTCCAAAATGGTAAGATACTTCCTGATGGAACTTATTACTACTTAATCCAGTTATCTGACGGAACAGAATTCAAAGGTCCTGTAACTATTAAAAGATAAAAAATAATCAGCTGGGGAGATTCTCCCCAGCAAAAAAATATGATCATGAAAAAAATTAATAATATTTCATTTATCAAGACTGTACTTTTATTGTTTGCTACGTTTCAACTTTTCGCACAGCAATTGCCAGTAACCAGTCATTATGTTTACAACCCTTATTTATATAACCCAGCCCGTACTGGTCAGAATGATTTTGGTTCAATAAACATCAATTTTAAAAAACAATGGGTCAATATGCCTCAATCTCCAATTACTGGCATTTTAACTGGAGAAACCCGACTTTCTGGTAAATTTTTCAAAAATATGGGTGTAGGTGGTATGATTTATACTGATCAAATGCATATCATTGATAAGATAGGAGGTATGGCTACATATGCTTATCATATTCCTTTTGGAGATCAAGTGAAATTTCCTCACAGATTCAGTGCAGGCATTTCACTCGGTGTATTGTATCAAAGATTCAATTTTAATGATGCAACTGTTATCAATTCTAATGATATGCAAGTATTGGCAGAATCCTCAAATGGTACCACCTTTGACTTCAGTGTAGGTGTTGACTACCAATTCAGAAATTTGCATATCGGTGCATCCATGCTACAAGGATTGAATAACAGTCTAAAATTTATCAATCCAAATAATGATAATGACATTCAGTTTATCAATACCAGACATTACATTTTTACAGCATCTTATAGATTTAATCTATTGAATGTAGGGGCAAACAAATTATTTGTTGAACCTACTGCGATGGGTAGATACATTGATGGATTGCCATTTCAAGGAGAAGGAACCTTACTTCTTGGTGTGAGTAATATTGGTTTTGTAGGTGCGGGATATCGTTCAAGCAACACTGAGACTGCAACCTCAGCTCTTAGTTTTACTGCCGGTTTTGAAATTGCTAAAAAAGTACATTTGATTTATACAATAGATTTAGGTGTTGGTCAGGATTTTAGCAACAGTTTGGGCACTCAACATGAATTCATGATTTCCTACAAATTTGGAACAGAATTAAGCAGATTGAATCAGGAAATTGAGAATCTAAAAAACAAGGCCAAAGTTCTTGAAGATGAGTTAATTAATAAAAATGATTCTATCAGAAGAGAAACTAAAAAGTTGAAACAAGAACAGCAAAAGAAGCATGAAGAGCATGAGCAAAAGCAGGAGGAATTGAAAAAAAGAATTGATGAACTGAATAACAACTCAAATAATTACAAGGAAACCATTATCACAAATAATAAAGAGATAGAGCGTTTGAAGACTGAAGTTCAGGTGAAGAAAATTACGCATAAAAATATTGGACAAGTTTATTTTGACAAAGGTTCAGATAAATTGAATGAGGAAATTAAAGCTCATTTAGAATCGATGAAAAATGTTCTGGCCAATTATCCTTCAAATATTACAGTTTATTTATATGGTAATGCAAGCGTAGAAGGAGATGCAAAATTAAATATGGAGTTGGCTATACGAAGGGGCTCTGCTGTAAGAAATCAATTAATTAAACTGGGCTTGAAACCAGAAAAGCTAATTGTAATTCCTATGGGTGAACATAATCCAACGAATGGTGATCCCTCTAAAGTAGATCGTCGTGATAGAAGAATTGATATTATGGTCAATGAAGAAGATTAAAGTACAATAATTTAGAATTCAGACAGCCTTCAATAGATATCTAATCTTTGAGGGCTGTTTTTTTTATAGTAGTAAGGTAAATTCATTCAAAATCATAGCCGTTGCCCCCCAAATTATCTCGCCCTGATGATCAAAACATGGTGTTTTATATAGATATTTATTAGACCCAATGGCTATATCTTTCTCCACTTTTGATTTGGATAATGTAGTTAATGGAATTTCAATGATTTCATCCACTTCCCTTTTATCTGGATAAAATAGTATATTTTGTTCTGAAATAGCTATGAAAGGATGAACAAGATAATTGCTTACAGGTATATAAACTTCTGTTAAAGCCCCAATAATTTTCATTTGTTTTTGATTAATTCCAAATTCTTCTTCGGTCTCTCTTAGTGCAGTTTGTTCTAAAGTTTGATCTGTTTCTTCAAATCCACCTCCGGGTAAACTGATTTGTCTACTATGGTGATAGGGCGATTCTGGCCTTCTCATGACAGGCAGGTGTAAGGAATCATCTTTTTTGTAAACCAATATCAATACAGCTGCTTTTTTATGATTTTCCGGATAGCTCAATCTTTGTGCTACTGTATAGTTCGAACTCCACATTTCTTTATGTGCCTTCCAACCAGGTAGAGGTTCCTTTAACTTTTTTTCAATTCTAGAGATCCATTCTTTCATCCCATAAAAATAATTAAATGTCTTATATTTACGTAGAGGAACCTAAATGAGAAAAAGTGTTTTTATCCAAATCAGATACTATACAAATATTAAATACTTATGCGATTGAGTTGGAATCCAACTTAGTAGCCTTAAGAAATATTGATTTAGAGAAAAAGTTACTTATTTCCTACATTCTTTATGATAGACTTTTCTATATCTCAGAAAATAATTCTTTGTACCACATACTAGAGTCAAGAGATTTTTTTGAAGAAATAGTTGACCTTTTCATTTTTAAGAAAGATAATCTCATTGAAGAGGTCAGGCAATTGTATATTGATTTAAAGAATAGTCGGAATCATTCGGAATTGATTTCGTTTTTATTTGAGCCTTTTTTGTTGAATGAACATAATCTTTCTATTTTTTCTGGCTTGCTTCATATATCAAATGCATATAAATCCAAATGCAAAGAAATTTCTAATGAAGATTTTTTTGAGTTTTATACAACTCTCATTCAAAAGAAATATTTGAATTTTTCAAATCAAGAGGGCAATCACAATGTAATCAAAGAAATCTTAGGTTTTTTTCAAGAGAATTTTAAAGGAAATTGGATTTTTCCTTTTTCAGGTTTGGAAGATTTATTTTGTATGGGCAATAGCTGGAAAGGTCATTTCTTTTTATCTGATTCTTTTGAAGAAATGTTATTTCGATTGATACTGACCCTAAATGAAAATTCTTCGAATGCACAAATCTCTCCTCAATATTTAAGTTTTGAAGATCAAGAAATGAAATATAATTCATTTTATGTGGTAGGGGAAACTGCTAAGATACATTCTAGAAAATTAGTCAACAGACCTTTTTTTGATGAAAAGTCAGCAGTTGTAGAAAATGAAGAGGTGTATATAGCAGAAGCTTGTATTCAAAAAATGATTTACTGTCTGGGTGATGATCAGTGTGCACTTTTATTCATTTCAAATCATTTACTGGAAGGTGAAAATACTTTTAAATCATCTCGAAATTTTTTACTGAAAAAAGATTGTTTGGCTTTTGTTATTGGATTGCCCAAAGTTTTAGACGAAGCTAAGTCTAAAAGTTTTTCACTATTGGTTTTGAAAAAGCAAAAATTTCGTTCTGGCTTTATTGGATTTATTGATTTACAACGAACCAAAACCGAAGAGAGCATAACTGAAATTTTAGAACTTTTGATGCAGCCTGAAATTAATTTTTCAATATCTGAGGAAATTCAATGGGCTGATACATTCAGTATTCGCGAAAAAAAATTAAATCTAAATCCAAAGAGATATACATCTAAAATTGTAAGGGAGATTCAGTTGTTGCAATCAGTTCATAATTTTGTTCCACTTCAGCAATTAATTAAGGATGAAATGGCACAACTGTGGCTTCATTCTAATGATACGCTTGTTTCTCAGTACAAATATATAGGTATTGACGAACTTGTTTCTGCTCAGAATACCAGATATTTTTTGACTTCGGGTTTGGTGAACTGTCAAGACATTTTAAAAAATTTGGAAGGAAGGCTTTTAGATCAACCGGCTATCCTATTTGGTAGTCGCGACGGGATTATTTTTACTGCTATTTTACAGTCGAACGAAAAATTTTTTCTGAGTGACGAGATTAGCTTTTTGATTCCCACAGAGCAGGTTGAATTAGAATACTTGTTTTTTGTGTTGCAATCATCTTACTTTAAGGAACAGTATGAATTGTATAAGGAAGATGATACTGTTGAATTGTATCAAATCCTGGATAAAATTCTCTTACCCATAAGTCATCGCGAAAATCAATTACTTCAAATCCAAAAAGAAAAGGAGAATTGGTTGATACAGGAAGAGAAAAAATTAGAATTGGTGCGCGATATGCTTCAAGTTAAAGGTAATGTGGCTAGCCAGAAACAATATCAACTTTTATCATCCCTACAACATGAATTGGGAAATAAATTACCTGCCATTTATAATCAATTTTATAGTTTAAAAGACTATTTACAAAAATTGGAAAGTTCTGGAAAAATTTCACTATTAGATTCGATTTATGAAGAAGAATTGCAGTTAGAGTTTGGTATTGAAGGACCTAAATTGGAAGGATTAATTGGTTCCATAGAAAAATTGATTAGACAATCGGTAGAAACCTTAGAGGCTACGAATTCAATAATTAGAGCTGATATCAGTCACATGCAAATTGAAGTTCTTTCGCCAATTGAATTTTTTAAAGATCTTATCAGGCCCTTTCAAAGGATTAAAAAATATCATATTCATCTGGAGTATGATGAAAAAAGTACTTTGGTGCATGATTTAAAACTTAAATGCGATAGGCGGCAGCTTGAAACTCTTGTTTCAAACCTACTTTTGAATGCAGAGAAGCATGGTTTTCAGGAAGGTGAAAATCACAGAATTCTTTTCAAATTACATTTTCCATTAGAAAAGGAAATGATGATTGTTGAATATACTAATACTGGAAAAGCTTTTCCTAAAGATTTTACTATGCAGGACTTTTTAAGTTTTGGTAAATACGCCGGAAATACTGGTAATACTGGAATTGGTGGATTTTTAATTCATCAGATTTTAGAAAATCACAATGCACAGATGAAATTTTATAATGAAAATATACTTGAAAACCTTTACAAGTTTAAAATTGAGTTTTATTTTCCTTTAATGAAGATCAAAATATAGAGATGAATAGAAGAAGACCCATACTTGTATTAATGATTGATGATGACCCTGAATTTGCTTCCTCATTGGTTTCGAGAGCGTTAAAGTATCAGGTTATCATTCATTACAAACAAAATTTAAAAGATGGATTGGATGCATTAGAAGCCAATTCAAAATATCAGGCTATTATTTTGGATGGAAAGGCACCAATTGATGCCAACCAACTCTATGGTACCGAGTCTGAAAATTTTGTATTTGAGGCTATTTTAAAACTAAAGGAAATTGAGTTGACGCAAGGTCGACTTTTACCATATTGTGTACTTACCGCATGGTCTGCTCAGTTAGAGAATGCTCTCAGGGACAGAGCAAAAATATTTGACAAAAAACAGATTGCCTTAAGCGAGCAGATATTGACTGACATGTTTGAGTATTTACATGAAGGTGTAGCACAATTGGAGGAAACCAGAATAATTCATTTGCATCCGGAAATTTTTGATTTTGCATCAAAATATCTGGATAACGAAGATTATAGTTTTTTAATGGCTTTACTTATGGCTAAGCCAACCAGCAAAAGAGAACAAATAATTGAAAAGTTGGCATTTTTAAGGAGGTTGGAAGAATCCTTGTTAAATATTTTTTGCAAGGAGGTATTACAAGTAGATCCCCTTCTTTATGGATTGGATGGCCAGAGCAGAACGAAGGATTTAATAGAATTAGTGAAAAATAGAAAATTAGCCCCTCTGCATATATCTTTTTTAACTTATGTAATTTATACTACTTTAAGTGCTATCGTTCAGCACAAGGCACCTGAAAACAGTGAATACAATCAGTATCCGGTTACTTCTTATACGCTCCAAACATTCACGGGGGCTATGTTAGAGATGATATTATGGGTCAAGGAGAGTATTGAAAAAGGTCCCAGAGAAGGATCGCTTATGGCTGATTATTTACCACCACAAAGTAGAAAAAGAAATGAGTGAAATTATTTACACTGAAAAAGACAGAATTGCCTGGATTTTTTTGAATAGACCTGAAAAAAGAAATGCATTACATACTGAAATGCTTGAGGATTTGAGAGCTTATTTTAAAAAGGCGGAAACAAATGAAGAAATCAGGGCTGTTTGTTTGGGAGCTAAAGGGAAATACTTTTGCAGTGGTGCAGATTTGAGTATGCTTTTGCAGTCTTTTCAAAATACTAACGAACAAAATATTGAAGATTCAAGGAGAATGGCTGAATTGTACGTCTATTTATATACCTTTCCCAAACCTTTCATTACGCTATTGGAGGGGCCAGCCTTAGCCGGGGGTGCAGGTTTAGCTACAATTTCTGATTATTGTTTTGCAACAAAAGAGGCATTCATTAGTTATCCTGAAGTTAAAGTTGGCTATGTACCTGCCATAGTTTCTCTTTTTTTAAATCAAAAATTGGGTCTTCATAACGCAAAGAAACTTTTATTGACAGGTGCAGAGTTAAGTGCTGAAGAGGCAAAAAAATGGGGACTCATAGAGGAAATTTACTCAAGTGAGGAAATAATGGATCAGGTAAATTTCTTTTTACAAGAGCTCTGTCTGAAAGTGTCTCCTCAGTCTTTTGCTCAAACAAAAAAGTTAATGCATTGTTATGATGAGGAATCTTTTGCAAAAAACTTAGAAAAAGCCGTATTTTTAAATGTGGAGGCAAGGAAGACAGAGGATTTTATAAAAGGCGTACAGTCTTTTATGAATAAGGAAAAAATAAATTGGTAAAATTATATGAATATGAAATATGTATATTTAGTCTATGTTTTTTTGGTGTGCAACAATCTTATGCTGTTTGCACAGAAAACTATCTCAAATGTTTCCATTACTTATGAGCTAAAAATGGATAAGGATAATCCTGCAGCATCTATGTTGAACGGAACAACGATGACCTTAAGTTTTAAAGAATTTAAGTCTAAATCCAATATCTCAGTAATGGGTGGTATGATGAACATGGATATGATTGCTGATGCGAAGAATAAAAAAGGTTTGATGTTGATGGCAATACCTATGATGGGGAAAAATGTGGCCGTTGAGATGAATACTGATGAAATGGATCAGAATCAGGAAAATTCTGTAAAGCCTGAGATTACATATGATAAAAAATCAAAAAAGAAAATACAGGGTTTTTTATGTTATAAGGCAATAGTAAAAACAAGCCTTTCCGGAGACCCTTTGATATTTTATGTTACTGATAAAATTAAACCTAATGCCAGTTCACAAATTCAAAATCAGGTTCCAGGTTTAAATGGATTTCCTCTAGCATTTGAAATTAATCAAATGGGTTTGAAATTAACAATGGAAGCTGTCAAGATTGATAAATCCCTTCCTTCAGATGATCAATTTGAAATGAAGATTCCAGATGGTTTTGAGAAAATTACGATGGAAGAATTCAAGCAAATGGGCGGAGGTTTAGGAAGTTTTGGTTTGTAAAGCAATTAATATGAACAAGTTATCACTAGTTATACTTATTTTCATCTCTAACTTTTTTTACTGCAAGGGACAACTTTTATCTGAAGCTACCAAGCAAAGTTCTGTAATAAAAAATGGACTTGTGAAATACAAAATGGTTGTGGAATCTGAAAACCCACAAGCAAAGATGATGAATAATTCTACCTTGGAAATTGCATTTTGTGGATCAGATACCAAAGCAAATGGTCTTCTCATGGGCGGTTTATTAGGGGCTCAGATTACCATGGACCTGTTGAATGGTAAGGGTTTGGCCTTACTGACTATCATGGGACAAAAAAAAGCTGTAAAGATGAATAACGATGATTTTAAATGGGCACAAAATTCTACTAATAGCCTCTCAGGTGAGGTTAATTTTACTCCAGTTAAAGGAACTCAGAAAGTAGCGGGCTATGCTTGTAAAAAATATCTGGTAAAAGATCCGAAAAATCCAGATGTTCAAACAACAGTGTTTATTTGTGAATCTATTAAACCAGATTCCGGGGGACTAATGGATAATATTCTCAAAACATACAAGGGATTTCCACTAGGTTTTGAAGTAAAATCAAAAGACGCTAAAATGTCTTTTATGGCCTCAGAAGTTTCAACAAAATTATTAAAGAAATCTGATTTCAAACAAGAAATTCCGGCTGAATTTGAATTAACTACCATGGAAAACTTGATGAGAGATATGGGACCTATGTTTAAAAACTAGTTTTATTTCAGAAGGAACTTAAATTTTTGTCCATTTTGAAAAAGTATAAAACTCTTGTAGTCCATGTCAAATAGTATTTTTACAGCTGCTTTTTCAAAAGTAAATTGATTATCACCAACATATGTAAGTGGAAATTCGGGTTGATTAGTTCCTTGGGCAAAGAGGTACCCATTCTTTTCAAAAATTTTAATATCAAATTGTAGATCAGAATTAGAATAGGTTTGGGTTATTTTGTCAATCAAATCTTTATCAAGTTTATTGTTTTTCAAAATTTGTGGCAGCTCGAATTTTTTGTTGTAAACTGCACTTAGCATGTAAATCAGAATATCGTTCATCGTCATATCATTTCCGTTTAAGCATAAGCTGACAGATATTTCTTGATTATCAAAGTAAAAGCTTGCAGATTGATAGCCATCAATTCCACCCGTATGTCCATAGCCTGTATTTTCATAAAAGGGTACTTTAAACAGACCTTTTCCAACATTATTTTCTGTTTCCTTCATTACAGCAAGGGTCTTTTTATTTACTATTTTACCACTGAGTAATTGATAAATAAACAGATTTAATTCATTGGGAGTTGAAATCATATTACCCGCAGAAAAGGGGATAGATGCATCTGTTCGAGATGTTTTTATCCATTTATTTTCCTTTTTTTCATAAGAATTTGCATCTGGAAAAACATTTGTTTGATAGACCTTAGTTTTTTTATATTTTAATTTGTCAACGCATAATTTCTGAATCAGGTTTGCAAAAGTAGTTTTATGTATATCTTCCAGTATCCATCCTAAAATGATATAATTTGTATTGGAGTAGCTCATTTGAGTTCCTGGATCAAAGTCTGAAGGAAGGTTTATTATTTTTTCTAAAAGTTTTTCCTTTGATTGGTAATTTTGATTCCACTCTAAATAATCAGAGGCATCTGTAATATTATACAGCCCAGATTTATGACTCAACAACATGGCAATGTTAATGCGGTTCGAATTGGGAATTTGTGGATAGAATTCCGACAATTTGGTATCCAGGTTAAGCATCGAACCATTGGGTAGTTGATGAGAATTTTCCATGGCTTCAAAAAGTAGGGTAGCAGTAAAGGTTTTTGTTATAGAACCGATGCAATAGCTCGTATTTTCATTATTTTTTATTTTTTGATCAATATCAGCATATCCGATAGACTTTTGATAAATGATTTTGCCCTTTTTAGCAATGGAGAAAGAACCCAAGCATTGATTTTGATTTTCTAAAATTTGGAAGACTGAATCAAGTTTAGCTTGTTGAAATTGGCTAAATAAATGTAAAGCTTGTATTACAAAAAAGATAGGAATAATTTGATTTTTCATTTGTCAATAATTTGGGCATTTTTTAAAATATATGCCATTTTTAAATAGTCCAACTCATTTAATTCTAGCTTTCCTTTAATTGTAACGGCGTTCTTACTGAAAGGAATTGGTTTGGAGGGATATACTTCCATAACAGATTCAGGACCAGCACCTTTACAAAAAAAGCAGGTTGCTGTAGGAAAAGCGGATAACATAAACATCGTACCATTTCCCCTTGCTCCAGCAGCACCATGAACAATATCATTAGGAATAATATAACCCTTAATTTCAATCCATTGATTATTATACTTTTTAATCTCTGGGGTGAATTTTGGCCTCATAACCACATCGTCGATGGCAACATCGTAGCTTATGTCAAACCTTAATTTTAGAAATATTTCCCAAAGACCGCCTGCAGATTGTTGTATGATTTCCTCTTCAGTTTTGAACATTTCTTCCGGTTCTTTAATGGAATTAAAATCAGATTCATTGTAGCCCTCTGCATAGCTGACTTTTGAGTTTTTAGATTTTTCATTTACAATTAAAGACGGTTTTTGGGAAGACTCAGCATCTTTAGTATCTTTTTTGAATGTTTTAATTTGACTTTTTTCAATAAGGAAAGAAGCCGAGGCGGTTAGGCCCAATGCAATAGCGAAAAATAAGATATATTTTAACATGATGCTGTCATTTTACCATCTAACTGACTTCCATTAACAAAGCTTTGAATGTCCATTTTTTTTCTCGCATCTTCTTGAATTTCCAGAATATGTATAAAGCCATCAGTACAGGCTATCTTTAATGATTTTTTGTCTTGGATGCATGTTCCACAAGGAATTTCATGTATTTCTATCTGAATTTGGGAAGCGTAAATCTTGTATTTAGTTCCTTGAATGATAGTCCAGGCCACAGGAGAAGGGCTAAGACCTCTGATGAAATCATGTACTTCCTTTGTGGTTTTATTAAAATCTATGAGACAGGTTTCATGGAAGATTTTAGGCGCAGAACTTGCTTGAGAGTTGTCTTGAGAAATAGGGTTGAAATCATTTTTTTCAAGAGAGAAAATGGTATCAACTAAAAGTTGCGCTCCAATGATTTTCATTTTTTGGTAAAGAGTTCCAAAGTTATCATGCTCTTCTATTTGTACTTCTTTTTGCATTAATATATCACCGGTATCGATTTCATGTTTTAATTGAAAAGTTGTGAGGCCCGTTGTCTTTTCCCCTCTTATGATGGCCCAATTGATAGGTGCTGCGCCTCTGTATTTAGGTAATAATGATCCATGCAGGTTGATTGTTCCCAGTCTTGGGAGCGACCATACTTTGGTGGGCAACATTTTGAAGGCTACAACAATTTGGAGATCTGGATTTAATTCATTAAGTATATAGATGAAAGTAGAGTCACTTAATTTTTCAGGTTGTAAGATGGGAATATGGTATTTTAAAGCAGATTTTTTAACATCTGATTCTAGCAGTGTCTTATTACCACGTCCTCCCCATTTATCTGGGGTTGTAACAACAGCAATTACATCAAATCCGTTTTGAATTAATGCTTCAAGTGAAGAAACTGCAAAGTCTGGGCTTCCAAAAAATATAATTCTTAATTTCATCAATAACCTTTTTCACTGCCTACTTGCATTAATTTTTCAATCATTCCCATGGGATTTTTATCTCCAAATACCGCATTACCTGCAACGAGAACATGAGCTCCTGCGTTTAGTATTAGTTCTGCATTCTGTAGACCTACACCTCCATCAATTTCAATCAGTGTATCTAAATTACGTTCGTCAATTTCTTTTCTGAGTGATTTTATTTTTTGTAAACTGGAATAAATAAATTTTTGCCCTCCAAATCCAGGATTCACTGACATGATAATCACAAGATCTATATCTTCGAGAATATCAAAAATCATTTGTACGGGGGTGTGAGGATTCAAGGCTACACCTGCTTTGGCTCCAGTTTCTTTGATTTGTTGCAGTGTTCTGTGAAGGTGTGGACAAGCCTCATAATGAACCGTAATAAAGTCTGCACCTGACTTTCTAAATGATTCAATATATTTTTCTGGTTCAATCATCATGAGATGAACGTCAAGTATTTTATCTGTCAGTTTGTCTATAGCTGCAACTAGTGGCATTCCAAAAGTAAAATTAGGAACAAATTTACCATCCATCACATCCAAATGAATCCAAGGCGCAACACTTTGATTCAGCATTTGGATTTCTTCGTTTAATTTAGAAAAATCAGATGATAGTATTGAGGGAGCGATTATATGTTTCATAATTAAAATTTCATGATAAAACCAATTCTACCATTTAACCCAAGTTGTGGATATAAGTACCAGCGAGGATTTACATTATTTGCAATATTATTCAACTCAGCATAAATTCCAATATTTTGCTTTGTTTTACCAAACCAATAATAGGCTGCCAAATTAATATCATACAGGAAGCCTAAATTTTTATTTTCTTTAGTTAAAAGCTCCTGGTAGGCTACTCCAGAATTCAGAAAAAATTCTGCCTTTAATAAAAGGTTTTTTAGTTTGTATTGCAAAGCAATATTTGATTCCAATACGGGAAGATGGTATGCCCTTTGATAATTTTTTATTTGCGTATAGAGGTTATAAGCCACGAAAGCCTTTACGTTTAAGTTTTTGAAAATTTCGATATCGAAAGTGCCTTTTAAATGAACATAATTTATATCGTCGTAAAGGATATTGAATCTGAGGTATTTTTGGGTTGAATCATTTAAAAATAAAGGCATCTGACTGTTCATAAAATAAGAAGCCCTTAGTTCATAAGAGATACCTCTTGCAGTTCCGCCCAAGCCACCGTAGAATTCGTAGCTACCAGTATGTCTGAATTCGTTTTGGGAAGAAATGAAAGGAAGATATAATGATATTGATCTGAAGGTATTCATTTTCATTTGACCATTTACCCCTGCAAAAGGTTCTATAAATCCGTCCACCAGGGATAATTTCAAATGAACATCAGGGTATATAAAAAATTTATTTTCTGAAGCACCCAGGTTGGCAGCAATCTTAGCCTTGAAAATTCCAAAGTTTAATTCAGCAAAAGGGTGGAAGTTGAATAATACTCTTCCTGCACCAGTACTGTCATTATTAAATGAAGTAAAATTAAAAAAGAGATCAGCACCTAATCTATGTTTATTTTTTCCATTCCCCAGCCATTTTTCAACAGATGTTTTGGGTGTAATCGAAAATTCATTGGCGTTATAACGATCATTTAGGTAGTAAAAGTCTAAATCACCTCTGTAATTTAACTTCAACGAATTTTGAGCGTGATTAAACAGATGGAGATTTCCAAAGAATTCAAAAAAGTTTTGTTGTACTGAGTCTTTTGATACTCTGGCTTGACCTGGAAATAAATCAATTGAGTCCGGAAGTATTTCACTTAATTGATGGTGCCCGTAAAATCGATAAGCATCCAAATTGAATCCCAATTGCGTGCCCAGAGCAACTCCTTTTTCGTGGAAATAAGTAGCACCAAAATCAAAATGTGTTTTACCAAAACCTTGATTGTAATTTTTAGCACTATCCATAGCAATTAGGCTGATATGGGATAACTGTGCAGATATTTTCAGGTTTTTATTAAAAATATCATGGTAGCTTAATTCAGCATTGGGAGAGAGGGGATAACCAATACCACCTTTCAGATAAAATTTATGAAAAGACTGATTTTCACTGACTGTATAAGCCAAAGGACGAACTGTGGGTGATGGGTAAATTACTTTAATCGTATAATCCGGATTATTATACTCTTGTTTTTGAGGTTGGTTATCGATCGGAGGCAAAAGAGGAATGGAAACTTTTTTAGAACTTTCCTGTAATCTGGCTCTAAATGGTTTCAAAAGTTCAGCGCCTTCGTCTTCTTGTGCTGTAATATTGGAAGCAAATAAGAAGAAACTTGTGCAAATCAATGCGAATCGTATTATATTATATTTTGTCATACTCATGTTAGTCATTACCGTTAATCATTTCTAATTCACCGTTTTCGTTATTTCTTTTCAATCTACTTTTTGAATTTTTTGCTTCTTTGTACTTGTTTAATTTTGATTTGGCCTCATCTACAATTTCTGTATTGCCGGCATAATTTTTTAATAAACTCTCCAGTGTGCCTATAGCTGCATCCAACTTACCTTGTTCTGCATAGAGGTCAGCAATGAGAATGAAATTTTTAGCAAGCCAGTCATGATGATTCCCTAAAAGCTTATTGTTCTGAATCGCTACTTCCATAGATTTTTCATTATTTCTTTGCAGGTATAATATCTGAGCAATTCTGTATCTGCCCTCAGAAGCACGAATATCATCTGGTATTAATTTGATCAGATCTTCGAAATATTTTTTTGATAAATCAAAGTTCTTAGATTGAAAATTAACTTTAGCCAGATAAAAACTTGCTTCTGCCTTTTGAGAACTTGTTATTTGGGTTTCCGACAGATATTTTTCTGCAAGAGGGCCTAGTTCAGTGTAATTATTAGTTTGGAATGCCGATTTCATAGCCAATTGTAGTGCTTCGGATTTGAAATCAGAATTTTGAGTTAAATTATACAGTTGTTTATAATTCAAAAGGGCATCAGCATATTTTTTTTGAATATGATACTGTATCCGGGCAGCCAGTAAAAGCGAATTTTCAAGAATCAAGAATGGCGCTGTAGGCTTACTGTTGATGATATAATCGAAGTCTTCAAGCGATTTTACATAATCTTTTAAATTATAATAGCAGATTCCTCTGTTATTTCTTGAGGCAATACTATTCATTCCATTGGCAAAACGATTAAGATACTTTGTGAAAGCCTCGGCAGACTCTTGCCATTTGTCTTCATCATAAATACGGGATGCTGTTTCGTAAAGTAATGAATCAGCTTCTACATCACTGAAATTATAACCTTGGATAGTGGAAACAAAGGCCATAAATCCGTCTGCATCTCCTGTTTCCACATAAATTTTGCGGATATAAGAAAGTGCATCTTTGGCTTCCTCACTTTGCAGGTTATTTTTTACTACAGATTTAAAATAATCCAGGGCTTCTCTTTCCTGATTCTTGGCATAACTAATTACGCCCAATTTGTAGAGTGATCTACTTATAAATTCACTACTTGGATACGAATTAATCAGTTTTTCGAATGTCTGTTTTGCTTCATTCAATTCATTCATATTGATAAGCGTGCTTCCTTTCGCATATAGAGCATCGTCTGAAAATTGAGAATTAGGATATTTGCGAACCAATTGATCCGTAGTTTTGATTTGAAGATTGTTTTTATTTAAAATATTGTAAATCAAGCTTAATTGGTATAAGGCATAATCTTCATTACTGTTTGCAAAGCTGACAACCCTCTCATAGTAATCTGAGGCTTTGTTGTAATTTTCTTTTGAATCTGATCCTAGATATAAAAAACAATCAGCTGTTCTGATGAGTGCATCCGGATATAAAACCTGCGTTATAAAGGGGTCGGAAATATTATCTATTTTATCTTCATAATATTTGATACACATTTCAAAATTTTGAGCGGCTTTACGGTGGTCATTCATTTTGAGAAAGGCATAACCCATTCCATAATAGGCTGACCCCTTAGTGGAGTTGATGGGAAGTCTTTGCGTTGCTGTTGATGATAGAATAAATTTTTCATAGTCGTCAATGGACTCATTGTATTTTTCAAGTCCATACATCGATTCGCCCTTCCAAAAATGAGATAGGGTAGTAGTTTCATTATGCACGGCAATTTTAAGAGATTCATCGAAGAGTTCTGAGGCACGGGTTAGATTTTGTTCATTAAATAGTTGTAAACCTCTCAAGTAGCAAACTTTTTGATAGGTTTCATTAAGGGAAGGTGTCCTTTGAGGCATTTTTCTCAAGATGTCCAGTGCCTTTTCATAATCTCTTGTATTCAGAAAAAGTTTACTTAATAAGTTTTGAGATTCATTATAATACTTCGTTGCGGCAGGTATTTTCATAAAAGCACTGATAGCTTCATTGTCATGACCCGTTTCGTAAGAGAGTTTTGCAAAACTCATAAGGGCATCCAAAGCCATGTCTTTGTCAAAATTATGGTTGGATGCTTTTTCGTAAGAAATCCGAGCCTCTTCCTTCTTATTCAATTGTAATAAAGAATTGGCTTGATAATATAGTGCGTGTTGACCCATCAAACTATTCAAATCGTTGATTTGTTCAAAATTTTGAGCAGCCTTGTCAAATTTTTCAGCCTTATATTGCGTAAAAGCAAGCTGATAAAATACATCCTCTGTAACTTTAGGAGTTTTCTCAACAAATTCTTCTATGTAGGGTAAGGCTTTTCTGAAGTTTTCAGTTTCATAGTAAGATTGTCCCACGGCCTGTACTAAACTTAAACGCTCTCTTTGGCCGTTATTTTTCAAAAGTGGTTCTCCATAAGTGATTACCTCATTGTATTTTTTTTGATTGAAATATATCTGAACAATGTAGGTAGGGACAACTTCATCGTATTTTTTACTTTTATCAATGCTTTTAAAATCTTCCAGTGCTGTTTTATAATCTTTTAAGAAATATGCGCTCAGTCCGTGGTAGTAGGTGGCAGCTTCCGTATCGCTGTCTTTTACGGTTTTGATCTGACCAAATAAATCTAAAGATTGACTGAATTGCTTTTTTACAAAATAGCAATAGGCAAGCTCAAATTTAGCTTTAGCAACTTCTTCATTTTTGAGGTCACCTAATCTCTTCCAGCTGATCTTGGAGTAAAACTGTATAGCTTTGTCATAATCTTTTTGAACAAAATAATAATGCCCAATTTCAATCCTTGCCTTTGAAACCAAGGTGCTGGGTTCAAATTTCTGAATGAAGTATAATAATTTAGACTCTGCATCCGGTTCATTTCTTTTCAAGGCACACATCGCATCATAGTATGATGCCTGTTGGAAATACAAGGGAACTGCATTTGATTTATTGAGTAAATCTGCATTTGATTTCAGTATTTTTTGAAATTCAGATTGAGCTTTGCCATACAATTTTAAATCGTATGACTGAAGGGCAGATTTAATGATTTCATTTGGATCTTCATAAGTCTTACTCAAAGGTTGAGCTGAGGTCCAAAGACTGATACAGGAAAGTAAGACGAATAAATAATAATTTCTTTTCATATCTTGAATAATAAATTCTTTATAAAATTTTAAAAATCTTATGCAATTACAATATTCAATCTATGTAGGTCGATGTCTGAATGTAAGCTATCTTACATCATTTTTTATATACTTCAGTCTATTACTTCAAGTTCAATATTTGAAAGGACAGTGGTCAGAGGCTTTGCCCTATGCACATGCCCATAATGATTACGCGAAATGTTTCAGAAGACCTGCTTTCAGAGCGATATCTTATGGTTGTACAAGTATTGAAATTGACATTTTTCACTACAAAGATAAGTTAAAAATTGCACATGTTCCACTTTTTTTATCGTTAAGAAAAGAATTTGAATCGACCTATTTAAAACCTTTACATGATTATTATCAAACGAAAGGGCAATTTTTTCAGTCAAAGGATCAAAAATTAATTTTAATGCTGGATTTTAAACGCTCAGCCGAATCCATTTATTATCTTCTAAGACCAGTTTTAGATAAATACAAGGGTATTTTAAGTTATTATGATCAAGGTAATTGGATTGATGGACCCATTCAAATTTTAATCTCAGGAGCAAAACCATACCAGGAAGTTTTTGCTGATTCAATACAAATTATGTTTTTAGATGGTAATCCATCTGATTTGGATAAAGAAGGGTTTTCCTCTACAATTTTTCCAAGAATCAGTTGTTCTTATCGCTCTTTAGTTAGTGGTAAATTGGATGACGAAGAGATGTTAGCTATAAAACAATTGTCTCAAAAGGTTCACGATAAGGGGTCCAGTCTGAGATTTTGGGCTGTGCCCAATCGTATAAATCTTTGGAAAAAATTGCGGGAACTGGGAGTAGATTGGTTGCAGGTGGATCAATTGGACAAGCTCAAAAAGTTTAAAAAAATAAAATCCAGTGAATAGAAATGAGCATATAAATTTTCAACCATTTACTTAATTCTGATAAGTCCTCTTTTGAATTGTATTTATAAATTTTACTTAATAAAACCATATTTACAGGAATTATTAAAAATAAGCTGTACAAGTTGAGCCAAATATAAGGACTTCTGTACCAACCCAGCAGATAAAGCGTGAAGGCAAAAGAAAGTAGGGAATAGAATAGCCTTTTCAATGATTTGACAGGTAGTATAGTGGCCAAGGTATTGATTTTATTTATTTTATCACCTCTTAAGTCTTCTCTGTCCTTTACAATTTCTCTCATTAAATTGATTAAAAATGCCTGCGATACGTATAGGAGCAGGTCAAATCCCAAGGGCTGTTGATAAAGTATATAAGGTTGTATCAGTGCTGTTGAAATCAAAAAGCTAACTAAAAAATTTCCCCAAAAAATAGTTTTTTTTAAGAGGTAAGAGTAGAGCCATAAGCTAAAAATGCTAAACAATTGAACCCCTACTATCAAAGGATTAGGCAGAAAATATAAGAGAATTAAAGATAGAATTGTAAGTATCAGGTAAAACAGAATTGCTTCTCTGGGGCTGATGAATGTTCCGATCCAAAGTTTTTCAGGCTTGTTGATCAGATCTGTTTTGTAGTCATAAATATCATTGATGATATAACCGGAGGCAGTGATTAAAACTGTGGATAAGGTCAGAATAATAAATGAACCTGAATATATTAAACTGCTATGAATATGTATCGTGACATAGCTTAATGATAGAAAAATCAATACCAAATTGGGCCATCTTAGCAAGGCAGGTATTACCCTCCACCGGTGTATTTTGTTTGTCATTGGTTTTTATTCGGTTGAAACCAATTGTTTTGCACACGTAAGACTTTCTCAATAATATCTCTGACGCAACCCTTTCCTCCTTCATGGTTGGATACATAGGCTGCCAGTTCTCTTATTTCAACTACGGCATCTTTGGGGCAGCAGGGTAAATGAACAAGTCTCATACAAGGATAGTCAGGAAGATCATCACCCATATAAACCGATTTTGATAAATCAAGACTTTGATTTTTAACTAATTGTGTAAGGACGGGCACCTTATCTTGAGCATCCATAAAGATGTGATGTTCGGGTATTCCTAAACTATGAAGTCTTTTGAACAGAGAAATTGATTTTCCTCCGGTGATAATAAATATTTTGTACCCTTTGTCTAGGGCAAAACGAAGGGCATAACCATCTTTGGTATTCATTTTTCTAAATAGGTCCCCATCCTCATTGATGAGAACAAAACCATCTGTCATTACTCCGTCAACATCAAAAATAAAGGTGTCAATGTCTGCTAGTTTGTCTAGAAAATTCATAAAAATAATTTTTCAATGATTGGATGTAATAAGAAAAAAGATATTACTCCTGTTAAAAAACCCAATAAGGCCAGCCAGCTTACTTTTTTTAGGTACCACATGAAATCAATTTTTTCCATACCCATGGCCGCAACACCAGCCGCTGAACCTATGATTAACATGGATCCACCTGTTCCGGAAGTAAACGCGAGCAAATGCCAAACTTTTGAATCTGTTATAAAATCTTCAGTAGAGTACATTCCCATTGATGCTGCAACCAAGGGAACATTATCGATGATGGCAGATCCAAATCCCAATAATATCATGATGAGTTCTGTACCATGTACCGATGGAATTATTTCTTGATTGTATGGGAAAAAATGATTGAGTTGATTTGCTGCACTTTGTAATATTCCTAAAGATTCCAGTGAACTTACGGCAAGTAAAATTCCTAAAAAAAACAAAATACTGGAGCTGTCTATTCGAGACAGAGCTTCTTTGGGCAATGCCGAGTTATGTTTTTTAATATTTTCATCAGGATGTATAAATTCAGATACGATCCATAAAAAAGATAGTGATAACAACATTCCTAAATAGGGTGGAAGATGTGTTATTGTTTTAAAAACTGGCACAAAAATCAAGGCTATAATACCCAAAATAAATATCAATTGACTTCCTTTTGAACTTACAGATTGAGCTTTGTTTTGTTCCAAATTCTCCGGGATCTGTCCTCTCATGCTTTTATATCTACTCAAAATAAAAACAGGTAATAGCATAGACAAAACAGAGGGAAGTATCAAATAAAGTATAAGCGGAACAGTGGATACCCTTTTACCTATCCACAACATTGTTGTGGTGACATCTCCTATGGGTGACCAAGCACCACCTGCATTGGCTGCAATTATAACGGCAGATGCATAATACCATCTGGTTTTAGATTCGGGTAACAATTTTTTTATCAGAGAAACCATCACTATAGTTGTGGTAAGGTTGTCTAGCAATGCAGAAAAAAGAAATGAGAGAATCGCAATAATCCAAAGGAGACTGGTTTTGTTTTTTGTTGTGATTCTTTTTGTTACAAAGGAAAATCCATCATGTAAATCTATAATTTCAACAATCGTCATTGCGGCGAATAAAAACAAAATAATTTCAGAGATCTTTCCAATGTGATGAAGTAAGGTAGGCTCCAAAAGCGCTGTATGTCCTTCCTCGTTCAGTACAGGCAGATGGCCCAGTGAAATCAAGCTCCAGCAGATTACTCCCATGAGTAAGGCAGGTACAGTTTTGTCTAATTTTAGAGGATGTTCAAACACTATTGCCAGGTAACCAATAATGAAAATTAAAATAATAGTGAAAGTCATTTTATTAAATTCTGATTAATTATTTTTTTCTAATCTCAATATTAATGTTCCAATTTTTTGATCTGCTGAAAATATGGAATAAACACAGAATAATTGGTCCTTCTTCACGCTGAGTGAAAGTTGTTCACTGTTGACCAGGTCATTATCCAAAATCTTATCAATGGGTTGTCCCTCGTTTTTCTTATTCGTTGAGACTTTTATCGTAGAACTATTGGCATCAACATAGATGGCTTCCATGATTAAATCCTGATTTTTTATCAAATCCAAAAGTTTAACATTGATTTCATCCATTTGGTTATGGATCGCAGCATTTTGTATTGACCAACCCAATGATTTGGTGAGTAATAAATAGGTTTCCTTTTGTTTAGAGAAATAAGTGTTTCTCTTGTTATCAGCGTCTAATTTCCACTGAATGAGGCAGTAGGAATTGGAACATATTAAAATAAATAAAAACAGATACCAAATTTTGAATTTCTGCCAATGTGACTGAGCTATTGACTCATTATTTTTAATTTCTGAAGGATTTTGTTCTTTTTCAGTGTTGGGATTTACTTCTTGAGACATATTATTTATTTTTTGAGAAATTGTGAAAACCATTTGCCCGAGTCCTTGATTCGTCTTTCCTGAGTTGTATAATCAACGTGTACGAGTCCAAATCTGGGTTTGTAACCCTCTGCCCATTCAAAATTGTCCATAAAGGTCCATACAAAGTAGCCTCTTATATTGACACCTTCCTTTTTGGCTTTTAATATATGGTTTAAATAATCTTTAAAAAATTGAATTCTCCGGTAATCATGTATGGATTGGTCATTTTGAACTTCATCAGGAAAAGCGGACCCATTTTCAGTTACAATTATCGGAGGAATATTTTTGTAATTTGAAAACTGTTTGATGATCTCGTAAATCCCTTGGGGATATACTTCCCAACCCATATCTGTAATTTCATTTTTAGGAACAGATCTTTTTTCCGGTTTTACCTGATTGGCAGCCAGGAAAGGTATAAATGCAGCAGATTTTGTAACTACTCTCGTATAATTTTGAATGCCGATAAAATCAAACTGAAAGGGTAGTTTTTCCATATCTCCTTCTTTTACATATTTGTAAATCCCTTTTAAAAAAGGGAATCCCTCCGTGGGATAACCTAGTCCGAGTGCAGGTTCAATATAGAGGCGATTTAGTAAAATATCCATTCTGTGTGCAGCAGATTTATGAATTTTAGTTTCCTTTACCGGCATAACCTTAGAGCAGGAAAAAGTAGTGCCAATTTGCGCATTGGGGTGGTTTTGTCTCAGTATTCTGGCTGCATGAGATTGAACCATTGAGGTGTGGTGCGCAGATTTCAAAAAAAGATTAGGGGCTATTTTACCGGGGGCATGCATTCCAATCAGGTAGCCCAAGGCGGTAAAAGCCATGGGTTCATTGAGTACCATCCAGTTTTTCACTCTGTCGCCCAATGTTTTGCTCATTAGCTCAGTGTATTCAGCGAACCAGGAGATTATATCACGATTGGCCCAACCTCCTTTTTTTTCTAGCGCCAGTGGTAAATCCCAATGATATAGTGTAAGCCAAGGTTCTAAATTATTCTCCAAACATGTATCCACAACCTTATTATAAAAATCCAAACCTTTATTGTTTACCTTTCCTGTTCCTTCTGGCAAGACACGGCTCCAGGCACTTGAAAATCTAAAAACATCAAATCCCATGGAGGAAATGAGTGGAATATCCGTTTGAAATTTGTTGTAAAAATCACAGGCAACATTACCATTTTCTTTTGTTTTTATTTTTCCAGGTCTTTTTTGAGTGAAATGATCCCAAATAGATGGACCCTTACCATCAGCATCCCAAGCCCCTTCAATCTGATAGGCGGCAGCTGCAACGCCCCATTTAAAATCCTGGCCAAAGTCCGATTTTTGAAAAGGATTATTAGTTTGATTCTTGAGCAGAATGGCTCCTGCAGCCAACCCATTCCATTTGAGAAAAGACCTGCGATTCATATTTTGCATTTATTTTTTTAATTGAATGATAAAAAAACCATCGTTTCCTTTCTTTTGGTACAAAGGCATGAGGATAAATCCTTGACAAGGAGCAAAAATCTTTCCATGTATATCATCAGCCAAATACTCGTCTTTTTGAATAGGATCGAAATTTTTATACACTTTATCCTGTCTCATTAGGAATTGATCACCCGATTGAATGGAATGTCTGTATACAAGTTTTGCCTCTTTAGGCAGGGTAAAGGAATTATCCTCCAGGAGTAGTTTATGTTTATCTTCTATATCTTCTTGAAGAAATCCTCCCAGAGCAGAAAAGAATTGGATGATCATTGAACAGGCTAGCTCTGAAGAATTGGGGTCGTCATGTTGACCCGATTCAAAACATAAGGTGTGTAGCTTTACATGTTGGTATGCGTTTCCATTAAAATAATGTAGCAATGTGCCATTTAATTCATTTAAAAAACCATGGATCAAAGGAGCGTTGAGTTGTTTTGCTATCTCTATGGATGATTCATTTTCAGCTGGGATTAAAAAGATTCGATCTGGGATAAACATTCTGTTAAGGTCTTCATCAATAAATCTTAACTTCTGCCGGGTTGCATTCAGGTTTCCTACCAGACCTACTATTCTTCCAGACATATAAAAACCGGGATTTTGGTCCAATTCATCTTCAAGTTTCTTGAAGAATTTATGCATGGCAATAATACCTGCATGTTCATTTCCATGAATTGATCCAATGATAATCAGCAAAGGACCTTTTTCCTTTCCATTAATTTGGTGTAAGATGCGATTCATCAGACTATCCTTTATAGTATGTTACATCTGTCATGATATACATCAATCTGAGGGGATCTGTTCTGTTTAATTTAAGTTTTCCTTGTAAAGTTATTGGTTTATCCAAACGATATATCAAGGGTCCGTTTGTGACCAATTCAATAACTGATTCCGGACCTGCGCCACCACAAAAGAAGCAGGAAGAGTAGGGAAAAGCAGATAGGGTCATTTTGCCTTTACTCATCTCAGCTGGTATAACATAACCTTTTAGAAAGATGGTTTTACCTTCAAAGGCTTCTATGGATTTATTGAAGATCGGCGTGTAAATAATTTCTCCGCTTTCAGCATCCAGGTTCGATTTATATTTTACTTTGCTCAAAATTTTCCAATAATACATATCGTCGGTTTCAGGTGTACTTTGTGCTAGTAAAATGAAAGGACTGAGCAATAGTGACAAAATGGTGAAAAACTTCATAGCAATTTATTTAGGATGTAAAGTTAGTAATAATGGCTAAAATAATGCCAAGACTTTCCAAACAACTCAATTTCTCTCGTTTAGTAATAAAATAAATTTTTAAAAATATTGTTTAATTAAAGAAATGCCGTTATATTTGCATCCGCATAAAATGTGAGGTTCCGTAGCTCAGCTGGATAGAGCATCTGCCTTCTAAGCAGACGGTCACAGGTTCGAATCCTGTCGGGGCCACAAAGCCTTCAGTCTTAGACCGGAGGCTTTTTTTTATTAGACATGAAAAAAATGATTTTATCAATGGCTTTGTTGTGCTTTTTTGGTTGCAAAGACCAAAAAAACGCCTTTGTTTATTGTAAATCTAAGGAGCTGTTGATTTTAAAAAATGCATTCGATAAAGAATCAGCCTTGATCGTATTGTATCGTGGCGATTCAGTTCAACTATTGGGAGATACAATTTACAACAGAAGTGAAAATCAAGAAGAAAGCATTGACAGCTCGGTCTATTATGTTTTAGTTAAAGCTAAAAGAGGGGTGAAGGGCTGGGTTTTATCGTCTGATTTACAAAAGAATCCAATTAAATTCAATACATTTGACAAAAATAAAAGAGTTAAATCTATTCAGGATGATACATCTGATAGTTTGAAGTCTTTACAATCAGATACCTTTTTTAAACCTCAAAAAGACAGTTTACATTAGCATGAAAACTAATAATTCACTTACCATACTCTTCATTTTTTCCCTCTTATTTACTTCTTGTATGGGAACAATACAATTTAGAGTGATGAAACCGGCAGATATTGATGTTCCTCAGAGTATACAGTATTTGGCAACAGCCAACCGTTATAAACCTGATAAACCCTCTCGTGCCTGGAATGTTATTGAAGGAATTTTATCTGGGGAAGGAATTGGGATGGATAGAAGAAGCGCAGAAGTTTGTCTGGAGGGATTAAACGCAGTCTTGAATGAATCTCCCAGATATAAGTATGCCCAGTTGGCAATAGATTTGCCAGGAACCGGAACGGCCAATTTTCCTGAACCACTGCAAGCATCAGAGATAGACCGTCTTTGTCAAATGTCCAAAGCAGATGCATTGGTGACAATCGAAGCTTTTGATTCAGACTCAAAGGCTGATTTTAGTACATATACAAGAAAAGTTACCCAAAATAATGAATCGAGAGATGTAACTTACCATAGGGTGGAATCAAATGTTAGAGTAACAGTGGGTTGGAGAATGTACAGAGCGAAAGATGGTGTTATCTTGGATCAATATCGAATGAATGAAAATTTAGTTTTTAAAGGTGAGGGTACTTCTCGCAATGATGCAGTTTCTAAACTTCCTTCTAAAGAAAATATGGTAAGGGAAGTTGGAAGAAGGTTAGGCAACTTATATGCAAGCCGTATTTCTCCAGCATGGTTTTGGGTGAGTAGAAACTATTTTACACAGGCACCTAAAACTCCCGAAATGAAATTAGCCAGAAGAGCAGTTCGTGTAAATAATTGGGAAGAGGCTGCTCGTATTTGGAAAACGGTTTTATCCAAAAATGATCCAAAATCTGCTTCAAGAGCTATGTATAATTTGGCTTTGGCCTCAGAATATACAGGTGATTTGAAATCTGCTACAGATTGGTCAGAACAGGCCTATAAAAATGGTTTGCAAAGAGCTTTGGGATATAATGGAACGTTAAGACAAAGACTGTTTGATGAAGAAAGATTGAAAAATCAACTATCAAAACCAGAATAGTATGTTAATGCCTTTTCATTTGGCTATACCCGTTAAAAATCTAGAGGAATCAAGAAAGTTTTATTCAGACTTGTTACAATTGGAAGAGGGAAGAAGCTCTGATTCCTGGATTGATTATAATTTTTACGGACATCAGTTGGTTATCCATTTGAAACCTGAATATTTTGATTCCCTTCAAAATAATTTATCTAATCTGGTTGATGGACATGGGGTGCCTGTTCCGCATTTTGGAATGGTATTGGAATGGAGCGATTGGGAAAATTTGGCCGGAAAGTTAGATGGTTATGTTGATTTCAAGATAAAACCTTATATTCGTTTTCAAGGACAGGTAGGGGAGCAAGGAACATTCTTTTTTTTAGACCCCTCAGGCAATGCCTTGGAATTCAAAGCCTTTAAAAATCTTGATACTTTATTCGCTAAATAAATTTCCATGAACAAATTTTTATCAACCCTATTTCTTTTGATTTTATTTTCTACCGTATCATTTGCGCAGGAAGACCTAAAAAAGGCTGAAAAAGCGTATAGAATGAGCGATTATTACACAGCAATCTATTATTTTGAAAAAGCATTTGAGGTTAAAACCTTCACCAAGAAAAAGAAGTCAAAGGTGATTGAGAGTTACTTTAAATATGCAGAATCATGTAGAAATACCTTTAATTTCCCCAAAGCTGAAACTTATTATAAACTTGTGTATTCCGATCCTATTGAGGGTGTGAAATATCCATTGACCAGGTTTCATTATGCATCGGCTTTGAAGCAGTTGGCAAAATATGAGGAGGCAAAAACTTCATTTCAAGAATTTATCGATTTTAAATCCAATTCAAGAGAAATAGAAAAATTTAAGACTATTTCACTGCAAGAACTTAAATCCTGCGATCTGGCTATTGAACTAATGAAATCCCCTGTCAAAGAAGTTAATATTGAGGCCTTACCCAATACTGTGAATACTAAATATTCAGATTTTGCTGCGCATATCTATGGAGGTGAATTATATTATTCTTCATTGAAATTCGAAACTGTTGAATCCAAAAAAGGCGGAAAAGAGAAAAAAGAGTTGTTTGGCAAGCTAATGTATGCTGGCGATTTGGGAAAGAAAAAAGGAATGTTAATTCCCATACTAAATCAAAGACTTACCAATGTGGGCAATTCAGCATTAAGTTTGGACAATACCAAACTTTACTATACGATTTGTGCAAAGAATGAGGTAAATGAGGTGATCTGCAAGATCTATGTTTCGAGTCGAAACAAGGACGGTAAGAATTGGACCAAAGGTAAAATTCTGGATATCAATAATGTTAAGGGAACAAATACACACCCTCATATTGCCTTCGACAGCATGCAAAGAAAAGAAGTGATGTATTTTGTTTCAACCCGCGAGGGGGGGCAGGGTGATATGGATATTTGGAGGGTATTTATAGAATCTGATGGAACCCTAGGTGATCCGGAGAATTTAGGTGCAATAGTGAATACGATAGGTAAAGAAGCTACACCATTTTTCCACACGCGTACTCAAACCTTGTATTTCAGTTCAAACTGGCATCCCAATCTGGGGGGGTATGATATTTTCAAAACACAATTTGTGAATGGAGCTTGGACAGAACCTATCAATTTGGGGACACCAATGAATTCCGCAGCTAATGATATCTATTTTTACATTACTCCCAACAATGATACGGCTGGATATTTTTCAAGTAACAGACCAGGTTCTAAAATTTTGGTGGGGGAATCCTGTTGCAATGATATATATAGCGTTAGCTTTCCTTCTGTTCTGGGAAGAGCTGTTCAACTTGTTGATTACAGTTTACCAGAAAAATTAGCAGATAAAAATTCATTGATAACTAAAAATGGCAATGAGGAAAATACAGAAGAAGAAGAAGAAGAAATTGTAGTTGCGCCAGTTCCTACCGTAGAAGAAAATTCTCAGGTTGAAACAGAGAAAAATATAGAAAAACCTATCACAACAACTGAAAATACATCTTCCAAAACAGAGCTGAAGGAAAATAAGAATGAAGAAAATAAAGAGCTAGAAGATGAATCGAATGAAGATGTTGACATCAACGATTTGGAAAGAATGTTACCCATTTCCTTGTATTTTCATAATGACGAGCCAGAACCGAAAACAAAACAAACATTAAGTAACACAGATTATTCCAGGTCTTATCAAAGCCTGATGAGTTTGAAACCAACTTACTTGAGTGAATACAGTGGACAATTTTCGGATAATCTTGAAATTGTAAGGGCTAAAAATAATGTCAATGTTTTTTTTGATAAGGTTAAAACAGAATATGATTATCTAAATGTCTTTATCAAAGGAGTCAAAACTTTTCTTGATAAAAATGTGAATTTAGAAATTCAGATTCGTGGTTATTGCAGTCCTTTATCTTCTACAGACTACAATAAAAACTTGGCAAAAAGAAGAATCTCAAGTTTGAAAAATAAATTTTTAGAGTTTGAAAAAGGAGTATTGGTAAAATACGTGGCCAGAGGAAATTTAAAAATTATTGAATTGCCAATTGGAGAGGAAGAGATAAGTTCTGCCATTAGTGATGATCCAAACGATCCGGCTAATTCGATTTACAGCCCTGAAGCTTCAACAGAAAGAAGAGTAAAGATTGAGGCAATAAAAATTGTCAAATAATAGGATGATATGAGTCATTAACTTTTCAAATATATTTAATTAATTTGCAGAGATTATAATAAAAAAATAAATAAGATTATGGGTACAATAACGGGAATACCACAGGTTGATTTGGCGCAATTTGTTCATGGAAATTCATCAGAAAAAGCAGCTTTTGTTCAGGAATTAGGTAGAGCATTTTCTGAAATTGGTTTCGTAAGTGTAACAAATCATGGCATACCATTAGAATTGGTTAATCGATTTTTTGCTTTGTCAACTGAATTTTTTGCAATGGAAAGTGACAATAAAACAAAGTATGAAGTGAAGGGTGGAGCCGGACAAAGAGGTTATACATCTATTGGTAAAGAACACGCCAAACACTCTAATGTAGGCGATTTAAAGGAATTTTACCAGTTTGGTCAGGAACTACCGGAAGGACATGAATTAGAAAATGAATATCCTGCCAACATTTATGTGGATGAAATGCCTGAATACAATAAAGTTGCGAGAGACTTATATGTTTCTTTTGAGAAGTCTGGTGAGTATCTATTGCAGGCTATTGCCCTTTATTTGGGTTTGGATGTTGATTATTTTAAAAAGCATATCGAGGGAGGAAATAGTATTTTAAGAGCAATTCATTATCCGCCTATCACTTCTGAACCCAAGTCGGCCATCAGAGCTGAAGAGCATGAGGATATAAATCTGATTACCTTGCTATTTGGTGCTTCTGCTGACGGACTTCAGGTGAGACCTATTGGTCATGATTGGATTGATGTGAAAGCTCTTGGTGACAGTATAGTAATCAATGTAGGTGATATGTTGCAAAGACTAGCAAACAACACCTTGAAGTCCACAACACACAGAGTTGTGAATCCACCTAGAGAATTATGGGGAACTTCACGTATCTCAATTCCATTTTTTCTACATCCCAGAAGTGACATGGATTTAACTTGTTTGCCCTCCTGCATCACTGAAGAGAATCCTTTACAGTATGAACCCATCACTGCGGGGGCCTATTTAGATGAAAGATTAAGAGAAATTGGTTTGAAAAAGTAATCTAATCTCTTCGAGATTAAGTTTAAAATAAATTAAATGTTATATATTTGCTGCGTCTCGTTACAAGTATAGTAACGAGACTCTTTGTTAATATTTAGTTAAGCTTTCTTTATTTTACCGATTGGCACGAAAATCGAAAGTAACATTTAAAATAAAAACATGAAGAAATTATTTTTATTGACTTTAGTTTGTTTCAGTTTTCAATTGCAAGCTCAAAAAAGTGCATATGTAAATATGGAAAAAATCATGGAATCTGTTCCAGAGTATGCACAGGCGCAAAAAGAATTGGAGGAAACAGCCGAAAAATGGCGACAGGAAATTTCGAAGGAGTATGATCGGATAGATCAGTTGTATAGAGAATATCAAGCCAAAGAAGTATTGATGAGTGATGAAATGAAAAAGCAAAGGCAGGATGAGATATTGGCCAAAGAAAAAGAGGTAAGAGAATTACAAAAGAAAAGATTTGGTCCGGAGGGCGAGTTATTTCAAAAAAGACAATCTTTGGTTAAGCCTGTGCAAGAGAAGGTTTACAACGCAATAGAAAAATTTGCAGGCGATCGTAATCTTGATTTTATCTTCACTGCTCCGGAAGGTACCACCATTATCTATGCAAAGGCAGATAAAGACATGACCAACGAGATTATCAAATTACTTCAAAAATAAATAGAATGAGAATCATCTGTAAGATATTTACCCTTTCCTCTCTTTTAATTCTGATGTCTTGTACATCTGAGAAAAGTAGCCCTTCCATTAAAGGACAGAAAATTGCTTATGTGGATCCTGAACAAATCATCCCTTCTATGCCAGAATATATCAAAGCGAAGGAAGAATTTGAGTCTTTAAAATCTAAAATGCAATCAGAATTAGAAGCTGAACAAGGAAAAGCCCAGTCTTATTATGCCAATGTAATGAGCAGAGTTCAGCAAGGTTCCATGTCTCCTGCCCAACAAAAACAAGAGGAAGAGAAATTGATGAAAATGCAGGAAATTTTGCAGAAAAAAGCCATGCAAATGGAGGAGCAAATGGTAGCAAAAGAACAAGAAATGACCAAGCCTATGTATGATAAATTTAACGAAGCTTTAAAAGAGATTGCAAAAAGCGAAGGTTATATCTATGTTTTTGATAAAAAAATGATGCTTTACTCTGAAGGTGGTATTGATGCTACCCCCAAATTAAAGCAGAAGCTGGGAATTAAATAATAAACAACAAATTATAAACTATGAAATTCACGAATCTTTTCTCATTGTTCTTTATTCTCATCGTAACAAGCCAAAGTTATGGGCAAAATCAGAAAATTGCCTTTGTAGATGTTGACCAGGTGCTTCCTAACATGACAGAATATAAGGCAGCAAAATCTGAACTTGAATCTTACAAAAATATTTTAAAGAAGCAATTAGAAGGTGACCAAAGCAAGGCGCAACAATATTACTCTGAGGTTATGAAAAAAGTCCAGGAAGGTTCTCTTTCTCCCGCTCAACAGAAAATTGAAGAGGATAAATTAATGAAAATGCAGGAAGAACTTCAGAAAAAGGCTTCAAAAGCCGAAGAAGATATCCTTGCCAAGGAACAAGAACTTACGAAGCCTATGTATGAAAAATTTAATGAGGCACTTAAGTCAATTGCCAAGTCTAGTAATTATGCCTACATTTTAGATAAAAAATTACTTCTTTACTCAGAAGGAGGCGAAGATGCAACACAAAAATTAAAAACAGCACTTGGTGTACAATAATATATCTATGAAATTTATTATCATTCTTATTGGATTTACTTTCTTTGGGTTTTATTCATTGCAAGCTCAAATGACTTTGGCACATGTAGAATCTGACTCTGTAATACCTTTTATGCCTTCTTATCAGGAAGCTATGAATACATTACAGTCTTATGCACAAATTTTACAAAAGCAATTGGAAGGGAAAGAGGCAGAGGCTCAAGCTTATTATATGGAGTATGCTGAAAAAAAGAAAAAGGGATTGTTGGCACCCAAAGAAGAACAGGATTACCAAACAAAATTGCAGCAGATGGAAGAAAAATTAAAAACATCTGCTCAAGAAATGGAGAAGAAATTAGAAGATAAGGAGGTGGAACTGATGAAACCTATTGAAGATGCTTACAATAAAGCCATTCTTGAAGTTTGTAAGGAGAATAAATATGCCTATATAATCGATAAAAAAATGGTCTTATATGCAGAAGGAGGAATCAATGCTACACCTAAGGTAAAAGCCAAATTAAATTTATAGAATGAAACCAAGTACATTAGCTTGTCTGTTCCTGTCTTTTTTATTCATATTATCATGTCAACCCAAAAAAGGTTTGGCAGATACCAAGGCAACTACAAATTATTTCCCATCTGTTTTAGGGGATTTGCTTTTTAATCTTCCTTTGGATGAAGTATTAAAGAGAAGACCAGATTTAGCTCCGGTGAACTATGTGAATGATGCCTTTGTATTTAGAAAAGAATTTGTAGAGGAATTAAAGTTTGAAGGCTTGTGTAAGGTTATATATTATTTTGATACTGATAATTTCAAACCTCTCTATGAAGTAATTTTAGTATTTGAGGATGAAAAGTCTAGAGACGTACAAGCCCAAAATCTTTTAGGTAAACCCAATGCCGAATCAAATTCTGAGTGGCTGTTCGATTCAGGTTCAGGGTATAAAATTAAGGCTTGGAAATTTGAAAAAAAATTGGTTCTTGCTGCCTTATTGAGTGGCACTGAATGGGAGCCTTAGTTCTTTTTGGATCTTCTTTTGATATCAATTGCCCTCCAGTCATCAACTTTATCTTTGGGAAAAACCGGATCATTGGTAACAATATCCATTAAAACCTGGGTATCTGTAATTCCTTTGGTTTTTACATAATATGTTTTTCTACTGATAAACAAATAATAAATTCTAAAATGGAAAAATGATTTTACTACGGTGATATCAGGCTTCCAAGCATTCAGTCCCAGTCGTGAATAGAAATTTGGTTTTATAGCCAAGGCAGAGTCTTCTGTGATTACCAGTTTTACATGCTCAAGATCCATAACTACAATTCTTCCAAAATCGCGTGTGATTTTTTTGAAGAGTATTTTTCCGTTGATATCTAAGGGTTGATTGAATTCTGGTTGTAATTTTCCACCAACGGCTAATTTTATTTCTGAACCTAAATCCAGGTCCCAGAGGTAGATTACAGCTTCAGCATCTCTTAGGGGTACATAACTAAGCAATCCCTTTCCCTCTTGAAGTAACCATTTGAGTATTTCTGTATTCTCACCCGTTCCCCCTGCTCCAACTACATCTGATGAATCACAAATGGTTATTGTTCCTAATTTTCTGGCAATAAATGACCTTTTTGCTTTTTGTAGAACCTGAGAAATTTCTTCAGGCCTGGGAGCTTCAATGAATCGAAGGTTCCAACATTTTTCAGCTAATTCATCAGCCCATTTCTCAGCTTCTTCCCGTTGATTATTTGTTATTATATAAGTACTCCATCCAATATTAGGATGTTTAATAAAAGGATGACACATATAGATGTTCGCATTTAAAACACCGAAGTTTGCTTCAAGAATATCCATTCTTGCGAATAATGAAAACATGGGAGCTAAAAAATCTACTCCAGCACCGCCCCCTTGAATCATCGGTAAACTTCTCCAGGCAACATAGGGATTTATTTCTCCTAATAGAGTTCTTATCAGCATATCGGCTGCTTTGTAACCTGTTTTTTGATAATCCCTGTGAGGATTCGTTCGATAGGCACAAATAATATCTGTGGCATCAACCATAGCCTGGGTAAGCGTGGCATGCAGGTCAAGAGTTACTGCTATTTTTAATTTATTTGTTGACTGTTTTTTTAGTTGATCTATGAAATAAACCTCTGCATTTTCCATATCTTCAACATCTAAAGCGCCATGAAGTGACAGAAAAAGAGCATCCAGTTCAAGCCCTTCGATTTTCTTTATGAAACAGTCTAAAAAATAATAAAAATCATCTTTCTTTAAAGGACCACCCGGTATTGCAAAGGCACTAATCAAAGGAAATATTTCAATGGATCTGTGGAATCTATGTCTCTCAACTGCTTTGTAAAATCCGGTAAGTTCCATGTTTTTAAGAAAACCTTTGATTTCCCATTGACCTGGTTTACAAGCTTCAAGCAGTTGATTTCCAGTGATGAAATGTTTAAAATCAGATTTCGTGGTAAGAACAGAAGAAAATGAATTAGTTTCCTGCATAAATCTTCCAAATCCAATTCTGAGTGGTCTTCCGTTTTCTATCATTTGAAACTAAGATCAAAAAAGCTTATTAATTCACGATTTAATTCATGTTTTCCCTCAAAACTAAAAAAATATGTTTCTTCAAAAATAGATTTACACCCCAGGTAAATTTTATTTATTTCAGAAGCTTTGTAATAGGGATCTGATTGCCCTATACAGAATGATAGCCTGTCTATTTTAGGAAAAACAAGCTTCATGTCAACATCATCAGGGAGAGAAGAGCCCCAAAGTATTAAATTATTAACTTTTATATGGTGTTTACTTTTAGCTAACCATCTTAAGGCAGTGGGTACACCCTGTGAAAATGCATGTAAATAAATAGGAAGCGCATTCAAATGGCTTAGATAATTTTCAAAAAAAGAATCAAGATATTGGACGTATTCTTCTATGTCTATCAAACGATCCTCTTTGGTCATCCAATTAGCACCTACCAGGGTATGTTCTTTGTCCCAGTAAAATCTGGAAAGTCCTTCGGGTGCATAGACAAAACTCGAATCAGGTAAATGATTGAATTTATTGATGAAGCTGTGCAAATCCTGTCCATAACCATGTAAAACTACATGTATGGATTTGGTGGTGGCAGATAAATGACCTAAACTAAAAATTCGGGCCTTTTTTTCAACTCTGAGGTAATCAATCTGTATATTCTTCAAAGTATTGAATATTAAAACTATCTAAATATCTATGTTTTGGAGAAATAATTCAATTTGCCATTACTAAATTTATAATAAATTATTAGTTTTGTGCTATTATTCAATGAGACCATAAAATAGAGTAGATTTGAAAGGTCTATAAAAGTTCTTCAAATATAATGTTAAGCAGAAATAACATTAGGACTAAAGTGTTACAAACCTTGTACGCCAATGAGATGAATCCTATGGATGGGATTGAATCTGAAAAGTTCTTAATTAAATCGATCAATAATAGCTATCGCCTCTATCTTCTGGTAGTTTTATATCTCCAGAAAATTGCAAGTTTCAGTTTGAAAGATTTTGAAATCAAACAAAAGAAATTCGTTCCAACCGAAGATGATAAAAAAGCGTCTACTAGATTGTATGAAAATCCTGTAATTCAATCATTAAGAGATAATGATGTTTTTCAAAAAACCTTAAAGAAAGAAGGAATTTTTCAATTAATTGACGAAGATTTAATACGCCAAATGTACAAAATATATTCTGAATCAGAATATTATGAATCGTACCGAACAGCAGAAATCTTGCCATTAAGAGAACATCAGTATGCCATTGTTAAAATGTATATGATTTTGAGGGAGCAGGAAATATTTGTAGAACATATTTCTGATTTATTTCCGAGTTGGGAGGATGATGAGTCTTTAGTCTATGGTTCTATAAAAAGGAGTATAAGAGATTTGCCCGATAATCAACTTTTTTTTATAGATCAGTTGCCCAATACAGAATTTGTAGATGAATTAGGGAAGGATTTATTATACAAGGTTTTAAAATATGATCAGGATTTTCAAAACATGGTCGCATTGAAATTAAAAAACTGGCAGGAAGATCGGGTGGCCTTGCTTGATATGTTTTTAATGAAAATGGCAATTTGTGAGTTTATGTATTTTGATTCAATTCCTACCAAAGTAACTATTAATGAGTATGTCAATATTGCTAAAATATATAGTACTGACAAGTCGAAACGTTTCATCAATGGTATTTTGGATCGACTAATGCAGGAATTGACAGATGAAGGTAAAATTGTAAAATCGGGCCGCGGATTGTTAGACGAATAAATCGAGTAGCATGAAACTATCAAAACTATTATTTATTTTTTTCCTTTACAGCAGTAGCTTTTTATTTGGACAAACCAAAGAAAATAAAAATGCTATCAGTTATCAATTTTTAATAACGGATTACAATACTATCGATACACAGTACAGGAAAGAAAATCCCAAACGTTTTTTCCATCCCGATGATGTAAATTATGCTTTAGAAATTGGATATGCCAGATATATAAATTCATCAGTCACTGTTTCTGCCCCTCTAAGATTCGGAACCATTGATGCATATCATTTACTGATTGATTCAACAGATGGCAACTGCATCGGAACCCCTTGTAATAAAAGGTATTTCAGAAACGAGTTATTCGGAAGTATTGGCCTGCTGGCCAAATATAAATTTAATAATGGTTATATATTAAAGGAAGATTATTTTCTACAGCCTTACATACAATCTGGAGTTCATTTTAATTATATGCAAAACAGAGCTGGTAATTTTGATGTACAATTGCCGCTTACCTTAGGATTACAATTTAGGTTGAATGCTCATTTTTCATTACAAGTGCAAGCCGATTACAATTTTTCATTCCTGGCTAAAAAAGATAATATGATCGTTGGTTTGGGATTTGTTTGGTTGCCAAAAACGAGAAAAAATAAATTGGATTTAATTTCCCCAAAAGCACCTGATGTTGATGAAAACTAAAATTTTTGTTTTGAGTCTTTTTGTTTTTGCTTATTGTTTTCAATCCTGTGGAAATAAATCAGATTTCCCCAGTGCAGAAGAGGTTTTATCTCAAGACAAAATTGAAGGCTCTTCATTATATTACAACCCTATTTCAGCAGATAAGCCTCTTTCCAAAGAGGAAGCCCCTCAAATGAAATTTGAAGAAGATGTCTTTCATTTTGGTAATTTGAAGGATGGTGAGATTGTCACACATGAATTTGTTTTTAAAAATACGGGCAAAGCACCCTTGGTTATTAGCAATGCAACTGGTTCTTGTGGCTGTACAGTTCCTGAATATCCTAAAGAACCCATAGCACCTGGTAAAAAAGGAAAAATTAAAGTTTCATTTAATAGTACGGGGAAAGAAGGTGCGATTGAAAAATATGTTACTATATTAGCTAATACTGTTCCCAATCGCAATATTATTACAATCAAAGCAAGAGTTCAAAAATAATCTTATGAATACAAGTGTTTTATTATGGCAATCTAATGCAAATTCTGGATCAGCCACTATTATGAATTATGTGATCATCATCGCAGCTATGGCTATTATTTATTTTATGATGATTCGCCCACAATCTCAATTGAGAAAAAAACAAGCTCAATTCAACAGTTCTTTGAAAAAAGGTAAAAAAGTTGTGACGACTGGAGGGGTGCATGGTACCATCGCCGAAATCAATGAGAATACTGTTGAACTTATCGTAGCTCCCAAAACGCATCTTACCTTTCAAAGAGAAGCCATTTCTATGGATTTTACACTAGCTGCCTTTGGTCAACAGCAAGACAGCCCCGCCAATGAAAAGTCGACAGACGATACTAAGTAAACTTAAAAGTCTTTCCGGTTCAGAAAGAAGAATATTGGCAATTTGTGTCAGTATATCTTTCATATTGTGGCTGTTTACAAAGTTTTCCTATCCTTATCGAAGTACGATAAAGGTGGGTTTGGATTATAATCTTCCCATGGGTAAAACTTACAGTAAGGCCTTACCTGATGCCATTGAATTGGATATCGAAGCAAGTGGTTGGGAACTATTGGGTTTTTATCTACAGTTTAAGAAGTTTAATATTGATTTGGAGTTTGAAAATAATGAGCCTAAAATTATTAATTCAATAAGTCTGAAGGCCAAACTCCAGAAAAATTTAAGTCCGGATGTAAAAATTATTGAATTTAGACCTGACCAAATTGAATATGTTCCGGATGATAAAATTGAAAAATGGATTCCCGTTCTTTTAAAATCAAATCTGCAACTGGCAGATGAATACATGCTAAAAGATTCTATTCTCATTGAGCCTAAAATTGTTAAAATGATTGGACCCGCTACAGTACTCGAAAAAATTGATTACTGGGAGACAGAAATTTTGCAACTGGATCAGGTTCAAAATAATTTCAGACATGCTGTTCAATTGAAGAGTCATGCTTTAAAAAATATAGACTTTCAGCCCAACCGGATTGAGGCAATAGGTAAGGTTGAACAAATAACAGAGAAAAAAATAGAGGTTGAAATTCAAAAAAGGAATGTCCCTGATAGTCTTCAACTAATTCTTTTGCCCAATAAAATAGATTTGCTCTGCCTCGTAGGAATCAGCGATTATGAATTAATTCAGGCTGATCAATTTGTTGTAGTGGCAGACTTTGATAAAATTGTAAAAAGCAAGGAAAATAAAATCAGATTAGAATTGAAGGATTATCCCGAATACATATTAAAGGTAAATTTGACCTCCAAGGAAACGGATTTTATTATTAGAAAGAAGTAATGATAGGAATTTATTTTTCATCTTATCAATCATTTTTACTCTTAGAGAAAGGGTTGTCGGCAGCTACGATAGAATCCTACCAGAATGATCTTGATAAATTTGATCAATACTTGCAATTGAATCAACTGCAGGAAATGAAACAAGTTGATTTACCCCTTTTGAGAAAATATATACAATTTTTAAATGAGCTGGGTCTGGCTGTAAGATCTCAAGCCAGAATGATTTCCAGCTTGAAATCCTTTTTTTCCTTTTTAATTTTAGAAAAAATTTTAGAAATAGATCCTTGTGAATTATTGGAAGCACCCAAATTAGATAAAAAGCTTCCTGAGGTTTTACATTTGGATGAGGTTGAATCTTGTTTTGAGGTAATTGATCTTTCCAAAGAGGAGGGGCATAGAAACAGAGCTATGCTTGAAGTTTTGTATGCATGTGGCTTGCGTGTTTCGGAATTGGTACAGCTGAAAATATCACATATCTATAGAGAAATTGGATTTATCCGGGTGTTGGGTAAAGGAAATAAAGAAAGATTGGTTCCAATTGGAGAATCAGCCCTGCAACAGATTGATTTTTATTTGACACAGAGAAATCAAATGAAAATAGTATCTCAGTATGCAGATATTTTATTTTTGAATCGAAGAGCGAAACCACTGACAAGAAATATGATTTTTATTATTGTAAAGGATACAATCCAAAAAGCAGGGATTAAGAAAAATATTTCACCGCATACTTTTCGACATAGTTTTGCAACACATTTGATAGAGGGTGGGGCTGATTTAAGGGTAGTGCAGCAACTTCTGGGTCATGAATCAATTACCACTACTGAAATTTATACACATTTAGATATGCAATACCTGAAAGAGACTGTCAGAAGTTTTCACCCAAGGAATCAGAATCTATAATTTGATCCATTTTCCTTTTTGCCATTGCCATTGATGCAATTGATTGGATCTGTCCAATAGACTAAACCGATTGCTGCTGATTGCGCCCCATTGGAGGAGAACCCCCTTGCTATTCGACATTTTGTACAAAATTTCATCGGTATAGGGAACTTGGATTTCTTTCAGTTGTAAGCCTTCTAACTTCCATGTTTTAAAACTTAGACTAATCAATTGATTTTTATTTTCTCTGTACACCCATTCTGTAAAAAAAGGTTGTGGGCTATCTTCATCAAGTAATTGCCAATGAACATTAGTTGAAAGACTATCTGTGTCCTTTGCACTGTTGTAATCAGCTAAAACCAAAAAATCAAAACCATAAAATTTGACCTTGCTACTAATTTTTTCATTTAATCTATATCCTTCTGCGATAGACAAATACAAGGTTTGGGGAAGCCAATTATAGCCAATGTAATGTATAGAATCTTTTTTTATTTGTGCATTTCTCAGATTTAAGGCTACAGCGAAACCGTTGAGAAGGGAACTACTTTTTTGAGACAGGTCTGGTGTTTGAAGCATAAGGTCACCTGATTTTTGCTTGTATTTCCATTTTCCTATTTGTGAGAGTTCGGTTTTTTGTAATTGTTTAAAAACAAAACTTATACTGTCCTCTATAAATGGATAACTTTGAATTAGCATGGAATCATTTTGAATAAATCCTTCCACCTTTAGCTTTTTTGCCTTATCAATCAAATAAAGTTGTCCATTTATCTTTGAACCTTTTCCGTCAAGCATGTTTTCAAAATCTTCAAAATGAACATGTAAAATGAATTTGGATAACCCTTTACATTCTCCCACCCAACAAAAACTCATGGGGTAAGTCGTTTGAGATTTTAATAGGAGCTGTAAAGACAAAAAACAAATTATTAGAATTGCATTCCGGATATTGAAAGACATAATTATTTATACTAATTTTGAAGCAAAGATAATGATTATGTTTAGAACTATTCTAGTGGAGCAAGCTGTCGTATGG
>CAZNNX010000005.1:0-42867 GCA_964574485.1 uncultured Saprospiraceae bacterium
GAAGTTGGTCATAATTATTTCCCCATGATAGTAAATAGCGATGAGAGACAGTGGACCTGGATGGATGAGGGCTTGAATACGTTTTTACAATATCTTACAGAAGTAGAATGGGAACGCGATTATCCACACAGAAGAGGACCTGCAGAAAATATTGTCGAATATATGTCAGGAGATCCGAAAGGACTAGAACCCATTATGACAAATTCAGAATCTCTCATTCAGTTTGGTAATAACGCCTACGGTAAGCCGGCAGCTGCTCTTAATATATTAAGAGAAACCATTATGGGAAGAAATTTATTTGATCATGCATTTAAAGAATATGCTAACCGTTGGAAGTTTAAACATCCTACACCGGCAGATTTTTTCAGGACAATGGAAGATGCCTCTGGTGTAGATTTAGACTGGTTTTGGAGAGGTTGGTTTTACGGAACAGACCATGTAGATATCAGCATTGATAAAATAAAGTGGTATAGATTGAATACCTACCAAACTGAAAAAGAAATGGCTTTGGTAAAAGCATGGGACGCGAGAGATCAGCCTAATATTTCAGAGTTGAGAAATAAAGAATCCGTCAAGGAAACGGTAATGGAAAAATATCCTCAGCTTAAAGACCAATATAATGATAGAGATCCATACCGTATAAGCGAAGAAGATAAAAAACAAAACAATCAAATCAGATCTAACTTGAGCGACAGAGAAAAGGATTTAATTTCCAAAGAGCTGAATTATTACGAAATACAATTTAAAAATATTGGTGGTTTGGTGATGCCATTGATTCTTGAATTTACCTATGTTGATGACTCAAAAAAAATAGTATATATTCCGGCTGAAATATGGAGATTGAATGCTGAAGATGTTTCTAAAGTATTTATCTCGGAAAAGGAGATTAAAGAAATTGTTTTAGATCCATATTTTGAAACAGCAGATACAGATAGAAATAATAATTATTATCCCCCAAGGATAAAACCCAGTCGTTTCGATATTTTTAAAAGCAGAAACCAATAATTCAATATAAAATTTTACAAATTATTAATTAGATAAGTCTTTACAAAACATTATTTTTGTGAAAATTTATCTAATGAGTGATTTATTTCAGTTTGCCTTATTGGCATTTACCAGTTTTTTTACAATTGTAAATCCTTTTAGTACGATGCCTGTTTTTCTGACCATGACCTCAGAATTAACAGAAAAAGCCCAAAGAGCTACTGCAAAGAAAGCTGTTATAGCCGCTTTTATTACCTTATTGGCATTTGCCTTCTCCGGTCAGTTTATTTTTCAATTCTTTGGTATTTCTACCCATGCCTTTAGGATTGTTGGTGGTATTATCTTTTTTCAAATGGGCTTTGATATGCTGCAGGCAAGATTGACAAGAGTAAAAGTCAGCCAAGAAGAGGTTAAATCTTATGTAACAGATATTTCCATAACACCTCTTGCCATTCCAATGATATGCGGACCAGGTGCCATTACCAACAGTATAGTCATGATGCAAGATGCAAGGGATTTTAGTTACAAAATAGTATTGATACTTAGTATACTAATAGTAATGTTAATTACTTATTTTGTTTTATCGGCATCCTCAAAAATTTCCAAAGTACTTGGCGACACAGGCAATAAGGTTTTACTTCGATTGATGGGGTTGATTGTAATGGTAATTGCGGTGGAATTTTTTATAAGTGGTTTAAAACCTATAATTCAAGATATTTTAATGCTTTCCAAAACTTAAATCCTGTATTAACTTATAAGATAACTCAGGAATATTTTTTCTGTTAATTAAAAAAGTAGCAATTCCAGCGAACTCTGCAAATATCTGATGTTTTTCCATTGCACCTTGCAGATAACCAGCACCGGAAGATCCTCCCGTACCTGATCTTAAACCGATCATTCTTCTTACCATAATAATATGCTTGTGTCGGAAAGAAGCCATAAGTTCGTCAATTTCAAGAATTAAACTTAGAATACGATAAGGGCTTTGCAGCATGGGATATTGCCTGTATAGGTTGATAAACAATAAAGACTGGGCCGCTTTATGAGATAGCCTGTACGATCTGTTTTCTTCTTTCAGGAAGAAATCGTCAAAACTTTGAATTTGTAAATTCTTATAATCAGATTCGCTCAGGTTTTCGGTATAATGTTTTTTATAATTGTTTATAAATTCTTGATCGTCAATCCAATAGGTATGAGATAAAAAGGGAATTCTACTCAACCATTTGTCTAATAATTCAAACATAGAGGGTAGGGTTTCCGCTTTTTCAATTTCTTGAATATGTTCTTCTCTTAATTGTTTTTGGTAATATTTTTGTTCAAATCTATGATCCATTTTCAAACCCAGTCTTGTTTCCAAAATTCTAAATTGAAAACTTTGAAAACCTGAAGCTGGAGTAAGTAAGTCTCTAAAGTCCAGAAAATCCATAGGTGTCATTGTTTCTAAAACCTTGACTTGAGCAACCAACAGTTTCCATATTTCAACAACCCTTTCCAGTCGATGCGCCACAAGAGGAATCGATTCGCTGTTATCATTTATTTCTTTTGAATTTAGTATTTGGAAAACAGAGTCGAATTCATAACTGATTTGTTTGAACCACAACTCATAGGCTTGATGAATAATTATAAAAAGCATTTCATCGTGGGCTTCAACATTTTGAGCAACACTTTCAGGAAATTGTGCATTCAGAATCTTATCCAAGGCTAAATAATCTCCGTAATATTGTTCTTTACCAGTGTAAGAGTTTTTCATTTTTCATTTTTTATGACAAGAAAGAAAAAGGCATTCGGCTTTGTTAAAACAAACCAGTTAGTACCAAATTTCTCACAAGATAAGTTCTGAAATAAAATAAATCAAAAAAATAGAGAGAATCTATATCAGTTCTCAATGACAAAGGAACAGCTGTGTTTATTTCCGTTTATATAAACAGTAAGAAAATAAAACCCCTTTTCCAGAGAACGAATACTCATTTGTTGCCTGGAAATAAGATCAACAGATGGTGTACAATCAACTCCCAAAACATTTGTTACCTTTAATTGAAAATTTTCAGGTAACTCTTGTGCAAGATAAAGGACATCTTTGGTAGGGTTTGGATAAATTTTCAGCTTGTAGGAAGGTGTATTATCTTCCAAAACAGAAGTATAAGGAAGCAATTGAATACAAATATCTTCGGTTTCACCATTATCAATGACAGAACAGAGCGTCGGAAAAGCAGCATAGCGAAGAGAAACACGCAGAACAGAATTTATTGTTTGAACATCTTCTGGGATGTAAATAGCCGTTTGCAAAACACTATCATTAAAACTACTTTGAAGCAATAATTCATTCCAATCATTAAAATCTAAATCATTGTTAAAATCAGCCCAGATCCTCAAATTTTGTTGATATACATTCCCTTGTTTAATTTCGACAGGATATGATCTGCCAGCTCTAAGACGAAGTTGATTTGAATTGTGAAATAGGTATGAATTGGATTGTGATAGGTATTGAAATGTATCAATCTGAATAGATCTTATAAAATCAAACTGAGATTGAATCCCTCGCATATTACAATAATTCGGCGCAGCACATTCGTTACAGCCATCTGTATAAAAAGTATAAACCTGGCTGAACAAACTATAGGTGCTATCACAATTTGTACGGAGTTTAAATTCGTAAGAACTACAGGGAAGCAGATTTGAAAGTAAATAATTAGTACTATTGGTATTGATTATATTCCATTGTGCCTGTCCTGATTTTCTCCACCATACTTGAATCGGATTTGATTGATTTTGCCAGTTTATACTATGGCTAAGAGGACTGATGGATTGATTTGAAATGAAACGGGGAATTTCACAACAGTTTAAAGTTAAAAAATGAATTTCAGACCAGGCAGAGTAGCCTCCGGTACAGGATGAGCGGTATCTACACCTGTAGTTTTGGCAAGAATTTAAATTTGTGAGAAGAACAGAATCATTTTGTGTGAAGAAAGATGAGATCAATTGGTTTCCTTGCCATAATTCAATTTCCATAGAATCCGCCTCATAGGCAAAACAGAATAAAGATTGATTATTGGTAAGGATTTCACTACTTCTGAGTATAGGAACAAAACAACTGTCTATTTTGCATGAATCTTTGATTTGTCTTATGAATTGATTCAAATTGAGCATACCACCGCTTTGACTGAGGTTTTGTAGAGAAGACAGGGGTTTTACAGTTTGTAATAATTTTGATTTGAGGTAGATTTGAAACAATTTTGGATATTGATAATAAAATTGCAATTGTTGAATGCAAAGTTGATTAAAAGCAAGAGCAATGGCACCACTAACATGCGGGGCGGCAGCTGAAGTTCCGCCAAAACTTCCATAATTTGAAAAGCTACAGGTAAATATACCATCTCCTGGTGCAGCCAAATCAACATTTTGCCTACCAAAACCACCTGACAGCAAGCCAAATTTATTAATATTGGTTACGGAAATAAGGTGTTCGGAAGGGCAGGTTGTTGGTAAATCTCCCATAATGTCTATATCTAAAGCATTATTAGTTGTTGAAGCAACATTAATAATCCCATAAGCTGCCAGTGTATCATAAAATGAACACCAAAGTGGGGAAGAGCTGGCTTGCCCGTTGTTGATTCCCCAGGAGGCATTTGTAGCAACAATAAAGGCACCTTTTTTTCCATAGCTTTGTAAATAATCTTTTTTTTGTTTCAGGGCATAACCATAGGCAGCAATTACATTCGCCTCAGAAGTATTAAAATTATTTCGAATTAAAAGAATTTTGACATTCCAGTTGACGCCAGTTACCCCCAAATTATTATTTCCTCTAGCAGCACATATACCCGAAACGGGTGTACCATGACCCCCAGCACCATTGGAACCAATATTATCGTTTAGAAGGTTTGTATTCCAACCCCAATAGTCGTCAGTATAACCATTCTGGTCATCATCAATTCCATTTGATGGTATTTCATCACGGTTGATCCAAATTTGATCTTTTAAATCAGGATGAAGTACATTGATACCATCATCAATAATGGCAATGACGATACTGTCTCCTAAAATCGTATTAGCTCCCGAACCTAAGCTCCAGGCACTGTCTGCGTCGATATCTATATCAGTGATACCACCACTCTGACCCGTATTGATATATTGCCATTGATTCGGGATAAGGGGATCGTTGGGAATGGTAGACCTTAACAAAACAGCTTTATTTTTCTGAAATCTTTTAATTTTTTCATTTTTTGAGAAAATATATGCGAGACTATCAGCCCTGTCCGAAGAACAATCACAGCGAATCAGCCAGTAGTCAAAATCCGGAATCAACCTACTTTTAAAGCGGCAAAGGAAAAAAGGGTCTAAAGAATCAAGAAAGGGGAGAAGTTGACCCTCATCTATTTGTACAATATATTCATTGTCAATAGATTCATAATTTTGAGCATATGAAAAAAAAGGAAGAAGGGTTATGAGAAAAATAAACCTTAAGTATCTCATGAAAGGATTTATTAGAATATAAAACTAATAAAAAAAGGCCGCGTCATAAAGACGCAAGCCTTAAAGTCACCCCAATTAAAGTTCAAACTTATGAAACAAAATTGAAATCTTGAAATAAATTCATGATAAAATCTAAAAAAGAATCAAAAAAAACTATTCAAATCTAAATAGTTGAGAATTAATTTTTTATACGAAAAAGCAATATTTTTAGAAAAGTCCCGAAATTTTCAATAAAATTCCATTAGAACCACCAATAAAGAGATCTTGCTGATAAAAAGCTAAAGAATAATAATTTACCCGGGGTAAATTTTGAATTGGAACCCAGGATTTCCCCCCATTTTTTGTAATCCAAACTGCGCCATTATTTCCAATTACGAGTCCGCGATCTTTATCTATAAAATGAATTTTATTCCACATTTTGTCATCATTAAAAAAAGTATTGGCTGCGCTGAGTTGTTTCCAATGATTTCCACCATCCTCTGTTTTGTAGATGGAACCAAAATTGCCACAGACAAAACCTGTATTGTCATCAATAAAACACAGGCTCGTAAAAAAATCTCCCCTAAGGTTAAGGGATGACCAACTGTTTGCCAGATCATTGCTTCTTAAAACAACACCATAACCACAACTCAACAAGCTTTTGTTGGGCAGTTGAATAATCTGTTTCAATTCATTGGAAATGGTATCAACCGTCAGATTGTTGGAAAAAGATTGATGTATAATTCCCTTACCATAATTTTCACCACCCACTTTAACAAAACTGTCTATGCCCACCTGTATAAAAGAGTGAAAAAATTCCCATCCGGGATTCTGATAAATGTCTGAAAAATTATAAGCATCGCCTGAGTATATCACTGAATTTCCTACAGGTAAAAAGTAAAAACCTTGGCTTGAATAACTAAGATCAACTAATCTTTGGTTAAAATTAAAACGCTGGTCGAAGCTGATATTTTGTGCAGAGCTTATCCAAACAGAACCTGTACTGTATCTATTCCCACAGGACATGATAAGGCTGTCGTTATGTATTTTGATTTGATTTATGTCCTGAGAGCTGCTCAGGGCATAGCTTGTGAAATCCACAGAAATAGGATTTTCTTTTTCACAGGAAAAAAGAATTGAACAAATGAGAATGTAGAATAGAAGTCTAAAAGCCATATTTATCAATGAGGTAAATCAATGAACTGATACCTGCAGCACCGAGCTCAAGTTCTCTTTTATGAACATTTTCAAAGGTGTCATTGACGGTATGGTGATAATCAAAATATCTTTGTGAGTCGGGTCTGTAACCATAAAGAACTACATTTTGACTTTTTAGCGGACCAATATCGGCGCCAGAACCTCCGGTTACTAATTCATAGAATCCATAAGGTGCAAGGATTTCTCTGTATTTTTGAGTTTTTTTGTAAGCGTTGGAAAGAATATCTGTATTGGCGTCCATTGAAAAACCTCTTGGGCTATGTCCACCGCCATCAGATTCTATGGCAGCAATATGTTTTTCATTTTTATTTTTTGCTTCCTCTGCATATTTTGTTCCTCCTCTTAGTCCATTTTCCTCATTTGCAAAGAGAACACAACGAATGGTTCTTTTCGGTTTGTACCCCATTTTTTTAAAAGTACGCAGCACTTCCATGGATTGAACACAACCGGCACCATCATCATGTGCTCCTTCCCCTAAGTCCCAAGAATCGATATGTCCCCCAACGGCAATGATTTCATTGGGAAATTCAGACCCTTTGATTTCACCGATGACATTGTAGGTAATTTGGTCGGGATATTTTTTACAGTCCAATTGGAGAAAAACCTTTGTATTGGGATCTTTAGCCAGTATTTCACTAAGTTTATTTGCGCTTTGTATTCCGATACCTACAGCAGGTATCTCATTACCTGAATCAAAAATAGTGACGCCGGAATGAGGAACATCATCTGCTTTGAGTGTTAATGAACGAACAATTGCTCCAAGGGCACCTTTCTTGGCTGCTATATTAGGACCCATGGTTCTCATGGCTCCAGCTTCACCATAGGCACTAAAGGTTGATATTTTGGTAGGATCCATAGGTTTGTTTAAGAACACGATTTTACCCTTCACTTTGAAGTCACTCATTTTTTCGAGTTCAGAAATACTATTGACTTCAATCACTTTTGCTGAAATTCCGGTAGAGGGTGTCGGAGCGGAAAATCCCAGAGCGCAAACTTGAAGTGGAGTTGAACCCACAACAGCAGAATTGATAATTTTACAGTCTGCAACATTACCTCTTCTCCAGTAGGGAACCTTAACTTCTTGTAGCCATACCTTGTCACAACCTATACTATCGAGCATTTGTTTGCAGTATTCAACAGCAGCAGCCCCGCCGGGTGAGCCAGCAATCCGATGTCCTATATTTTTACATAGATAGCGTAGCCATTCGTAAGAAGAACCTTGACTTAAAACAAAATCAAAAATATCTCCTACTTTTTCAACATCTTCTCTTTCATTATCTTGTGAAAAAGTAGATTCAAAGGGACTGAGGGTTAACAGTAAGAAAAACAAGTAAAATCGAGTCATAATCATAAAAATAAGAAGATACAAGGTTTTTTATCAATTTCCGGTAGAGGCTTTTTTTGCCATTCTTTCACTTTCCTACTTACAATATATTCATTTTCACCAGTAATATCTACAGCAAGGCATAAAACCGTTTCGGCTTGTAAAAATTGTAATAAGTCTTTTAAAAAACGAACATTGCGATAAGGTGTTTCTATAAATATCTGTGTTTGTTTATTTTTTTTAGCGATTTGCTCACAAAAAGCAATTTTCTTTTTCCTTTCTTCTGTTGGAATCGGGAGGTAACCGTTAAAACAAAAATTCTGTCCCTGCAGGCCGGATGCCATTAAGGCAAGAAAAATAGAAGAGGGTCCGATCAAGGGGACAACCTGAATATTTTGTTGATGGGCAGCTGCAACTAGTTCTGAACCAGGATCAGCAATAGCCGGGCAACCTGCCTCAGAGAGTAAGCCAATATCCTGACCTTCTTTGGCTTTAGCTAACCAAAGTGAATAAGGGTTTTCACTTCTATGTTTGTCTAATTCTACCAGTTCAAGTGATTGAAGATCGTGATTGAGTTGAAGCTGTTTTAGGTAAGCTCTTGCTGTTTTGGCCCGTTCAACAATAAAAAAACGGATATTTTTTATCTTAGCAATATGCTCTGCTGGTAAGGGTATAAAAGAATTTTCACTTAAGGGGGCAGGAATTAAAAAAAGTTTACCAGACATTTGATTCATTTGAGAATAAAGATAATTTCAATACTGAAAAAACCCGAGAATTTCTCGGGTTTTTATTCAATAGGAATCAATCGTTTCTGTATGTAAATGATCTGTGTTAGGGAACAATTTGTACCAGCTGTGGTTCATCCCATTGTCTATACTCTTGGCTGTAATATAAAAATATGGACGATGCGGGAGATTCATATGAACCGGGAATATCTGCTTTTAAGTCAAATGCGATGTTCTTGATTTCATTGGCTTTAAAATGTTCGAAATGTAGAACCAAATACCCTTGAAAAATTTCGTAATAATCAAAATATCCCTGATTTTTTAAATCTTTTAATTGTTCCAGTCTGAGGCTTAGACCTGCAGGTATTCCTATCATGGCCATCACAATGGGTTGACTTTTGCTGGATTGATTGGTTAACTTTGTTTCCATATGGATGTTTTCTCCCAGTCTGATGGATTTCTGATTCATTTTTGTTTGGATAAGCATGTCACATTGAGTGCTGTTTGCAGGAACTCTGGCGTGATAGCTCAGTTCGATTTCATAGGGCAGGGCATGAGAGCATTTTTCAAAGACGACCTTAAGCTTTTGTTTTCCATTTTTAAAATAGCTACTCAGGTCGGGAATTTCAAATGTTTTTTGATCTGCCTTATATTCCAGACTGAATATTTTTTTATCGTCCAACCAAAAAGTACAGCTACCAGCTTCCGCCGTTTTTTTACTGTTTTTAGCGTATTCAAGTAAGGCTTTTAATGCCAGGACTGTACCTTGGGTAGATCCATATCCAAAATAGTTTTTACCTTTTTGTAAAAATTCGCAGGCTTTTTTATTTTCAAGTTTAAATAAACCGGATTTCATGAAAGCAAGAGCGGTCAGAGCTGTTGTTTCTATCTGAAGAGCAGCACCTGTAGAATTAACAACAGAAACTGTATTACCTTGAAAAGAGCCATCTGATTTTTGAAATGTACTGAGTTGCTCTATTAGTGGAATCGCTCGATTGTCATTCAAATTCAACAAGGTATTAGCAACCAAAGCCATTGTGTATGGGTCTTTTGATTCCAAAGCCATATTATAGGAATAATTTACCTCTTTTAGTATGCTGTTTTCAAGTTTTGATTCTGAAAGAGCCCAAACGATGTATGCATCTGTAATTTCAGAACTTGCCCAGCTGTGCAGGCAGTTTGGATTTTTTTTCCATGAGCCTTTTCCATCTCGTCTTTCCAACAACCATTTCTGTGTTCTTGTAATTAGGTTGGGATCAACCTCAAAAACTTCAGACATTTCAACAAATTGCATCAACCCATATGCTGTAAGTGCTTCGTGAGCCGGATCTCTTCCCCACCAATCAAAACCACCTCCTTTCGATTCATAACCTAAAAGGCGGCTATATCCTACTTCGAGAAATTGTTTACAATTCTGCTCGATGCTTGGATTTAGCGTATTGGTCTCTTTCATATACTGAAGGGCCAAAATATTAGGATAATTGGTACTAGACGTTTGTTCAAAGCATCCACTGGGCATGCGTAGCATCTGATCCAGGCCATTCAATACCTGATCCAAGGTGTTGGGTATTATTTTAGCCCTAACTTCTACAGAACCTTCGATTGGATTCATGAAATTAAGATCATATTGGGCCTCTAGGGCATCATTAGAAATGACCCTTCTTACAGGAAAACCACGGGATCTTACTTTGATCGTTGTTTTCATCTTATCCACCAGACCTTCTTTTGACAGAAAAGAAAGTAAAATAGTTCCTTGTTCTGTGCTGTGTTTTGTTTGAGCAGTAATGTATATTGTTTTGGCGCTCAAGGGTTCTATCTGAATATTATGTGAACTTGCTTCCTTCATTTGTAGAAAAGCGGGTAATTCGCAGGCGAGATTTCCTGAGACCAACTGTTCGGTGTTGTTGGAAATGGTTACAGGGATGGATACCCAATCATCAGAGAGTAGTTCTGTTGGAATTTTTGCATCAATTGCCAGGGGAAGTTGAATGAAAAGATCTTCCTCGGCGTGAACAGGTGTACCTTCCTGACCGATTCCCTCCAAAATAATTTGGAAAGATGTCATCTCATCGGAGGTAAAAAATTCAAAATCAGCCTTGCCTTGCGCATTTGTTTTTAAATTCGGATTCCAGAAAATGGTTGATCTAAAATCTTCTCTGACGGGTGAAATTACATTCGTTTTGTAGGAAGGAACATAGAATGACTTGGAAAGATAATAGCGACAACTGTTTACTTTTTGAATTTTTTGGTCCTCTTTTAGATTAGGAACGGGTGCACCCATTTTCAAATCTTCCAGATTGAAGGGCATTAAATTGATTTCTTCTTTGTCTATTTTACCCGCAGATTTTTCTTTTTTCTGTTCAAGTTTTTCAATTTCTTTTTCTTGAGCAACAACTTTGTCTTTGAAAACAACATCATTTTGGAAGGCTACACCATTATCTGCCATGGCAGGAATGTTTTCACCCTTCATTCTGTTTCTGATATTTTTAGATACGATTTGAACTTCCTCAAGTTGTATCTGTTCGAGTTCCAGAACTACCTCTGCTTTTGAGTTTGAAAGGATTTCTTTGCCCTGAATAATTTTGGATTGGTATCCAAGATAGTCAAACTGAATGTAGTCTGCATTTTCAGGAAACTTAATATCAAAATTTCCCTTGTCGTCTGTACTAAATACATAGGTTTTTCCTTGAGCCCAAACTGTAATTTTTGAAAAGGGAAGAGGTTCTTTTCCTTTGTTTAGAAGAACACCGGCATATTTTTTTGCTTTGAATAAACGCAACTGTATTTTATCATTGAATTCGCTTAATGTTTGATTTTCAGAATACATTTGATCAAGGGATGCACTCAATTCCACAGGTTGATACAAATTTGTATAAGCAACAGAGAATGACCCGTCAGCCTTGCTTTGACCATAGGATTTTCCATTGATTTGAATTTCAACATGAGGCAAATACTTTCCATTTACATCTACCACCTTACCTGCAAAAACAGCTTTCTCCTTGGAATAAGCGGGTGAAGTTTTAGCATTTTCGCTCAGTTGTTTCCATGTAAATTTTCTCCAACCCTGGGTCAGCATCAGATGGTCCAAGGCCAGACTTCTGTCCGTTTGTGGTTTTTCTCTACCCGGATTGTCTTCTGAATCAAAGTAAAAATTGGGTTCTTCAATATATCCTTTCAAGGGGCTTTCCAAAAGCAGGTAAGATAATATCTGTCCTTGTTTGTCTTGAGCAAAACGCAAGAGTTTTTTATCGGTAACGCTGACAGAAAAAGGCATTTCAACAGGTTCTCCTCTTTCATTATGTATTTGTACCTGTACTTTTACTTTTTCCCTCGGCAGATATTTTTCTTTGGAAGGTTTTATTTTCACCTGAATTTTTTTGTGAGGATTAACAAAGACCAATCTTTCAGATCTTGGTTGTTTTTGCGCGTCAAATACAGTAATTTGTACAATACCAATGGGGAAGTCGGAACTGGGAATCCGAAGGGGATTTACACCCGGAATCAATTGGATGGCCTGACTAAATCTGATTTTATCATTTGATTTTACCACGACAAAGGCCTCTGTACTGTAATCAGAAAGTATATCCGTTTGGATTTCTGTTTTGTTATTTCCCCTCACAGCAAGGCTGATTGCCTCTGTTTGAACTTCAGGAAGCTTGATTTCCGTTGCAGCTAAATTTTTAATTTTGGCCACATAGGTTTTGCCTTTTTTGGGTGTAAATGTAAAACTTCCCATTCCCATATGATAAGATTGAATCTCTTGTATAAAGCTTCCCCCTTTTTCATAAATTTCTGCTGTAAAATCTTCAGCCAAACCTATTTCATTGATTGCCTTAAAGGCAACCTTATTTTTTAGATTGGCAATGAGCTGTCCGCCTTCCGGGAAAAACTGCAAATCAATTTTTTTACCAGATACTGGTACATTCTTAGCAATGGATTCAGTCATTCCTTTATAGGGAACTAAAACCTGAAGCAGTGTATTTTGAGCTGTGGCGTTCTCTGGAAGCGTAAAGCTGATAAGATAAGCTCCCAAAGTATTGGTTTTAATTGTTTTTTTATACAATTCCTTTCCCTCAACAACAAGAGAGTAGGTGGCTTCCTGATTTTGTAAAGCTTGATTTTCAAGTGATTCCAAGTATAGTGAAGCATTGACAATTGTTCCCGGCAGGTATGATTTTTTTTCAAAGTTGAGATCCATCAACAAATGAGGGAGAATTGGCTCGTGAATGGTGATCTCTCTTTCAAAAGAACTATTTGTATTTTTTTGCCAAAGTGTATAGGCTTTTAATTTATACTTTCCTCCCTTGCTTTGGCCAGGAATGCTAATATCTCCGGACACTCTACCTTCTTTGGCGATTAAAACAACTGATTTTTCGATGGCTCCGGCAGGGTTTATAAATTCTACATAGACGATATCACTTAAAAATTCAGAATACAATCGTCCTGAATTTCTGATATAGCATTGAAACCAAATGGTTTCACCGGCTCGGTACAGTGTTTTGTCATAGTGAAGGTAGACCGTTTCTTCTGCCGTGATTTGATTATATTTTTCGTGTTTTTCAAACAATTCTTTGAGAAAAGGATGGTCTGATAAGAGACTCGTGGGTTGGTATATTGCCCAGCCCATGCCCAGAACAAATAAAAATCCCAAAAGGAATAATGATTTTAAAGCATATGTTTTCATAATAATGAGTTGAATGATGAAGAAAAGGAAGCTTCATACATTCAGATGTAATTTGAATCAAAAGGGTTGTTTGGAAATCAAGATTTAATAAGTTAAAATCTTGTTAAACTGTTTTTCTTTTTAATTCGAACAGAGTCACCTCGGGTAAAATACCCACCCGACCTGGAAAACCAAGAAAACCAAAACCGCGATTAACATATAGTTTCTGACTTTTCTCTTCATATAATCCGGCCCATTGTGGATAACGCCATTTTACTGGGCTCCATTTAAAACCGGGAATTTCAATACCCGCCTGCATGCCATGAGTATGACCGCTTAGGGTGAGGTGTACTTTTTTAGAATGATTTATAATTTGTGCTGTCCAATGGCTGGGATCGTGAGACATAAGTATGGTGAAGGCCTCCTTGTTAGCTTCTTGAAAGGTTTTGTCCAAATTACCTTTTTTAGGGAATGGACCCTTGCCCCAATTTTCGCAACCGGAAAGATTTATTTTTTCATTTTCTTTTTCAATCTGTACAGTTTGATTTCTTAAGAGAGTAAAGCCCATTTTCTTTTGATGTTCAAACAGGGCTCTCATATTGTCGTCATCTTCAACATCTGCTTCCCAGCGCCAATGCGGACCATAGTCGTGATTGCCCAATACTGAAAATTTACCATAGGTTGCCTTTAGCTTTTCAAATAAGGGAATGAAAGGTTCTATTTCTTTTGCATTACTGTTTACCATATCTCCTGTAAATAAGATGAGATCGGCATTTTGATCTTGAACGAGTTGTAATCCTTCCGCTACAGATTGGTATGAGTCAAAACTTCCGGAATGGACATCAGAAATTTGTACGATTTTAAATCCATCAAAAGCCGCTGGTAAATCTTCATCTATGATATCAATTTTGTGCAGGGTATAGGCATATTTTCCTCTCGTAATACCGTACAAAAAAGAAAAGAAAGGAATGGCCGCAATACCCAAACCTATTTGACTAATGAAAATTCTTCTGGAGGGCCAGCCTTGTTTGGAATTTGTAATTTGTCCAAAAGACCATTGTATAAATCTGCTCAAATCTTCTAATAGCCAAAATACTGCGAAAAACAGCTTGGTAACAAAAATAGTAAAGACTAGACCCACAAAAAAATTGGCGACCCATTTGTATTCGTGTAATCCTCCCATTAATAAATTCCTTTGGAGCATCATGAATCCAATGGGAATGATGATAATCAGCCAGTACCCCCATTTATACCAAAGGGGAACTTTTTTAAAAAATATTTTACCGCTTTGAAATAAATAAAGTTCAAAGAGAAAATACAGAGCCCAAAAAACAATAATAAAAATAATTCTAGCGACCATAGTTTTAGTTTGATGAGCTGATCATCATTGTTTCATTTAAAATAATTTGCTCCTGGGTATATGTGATTTGAAGAAGAAAAGGTTTTTCCAAAATCACCTGATGTTCTCTCCAATATAGAAAGTCAAAACGGAGCAAAAGGTTTATAGTTCTCTGACCTTTTTCTTTCGTCATATTGATTCTTTCAGTTGTATATTCAATATTTTGCCAGGGTTTGGGGCGAATTTTGTGGTGAAGATAATAATCAATAATCAATAGCTCTTTAGCCAGTGGATTATCAAAATGTAAAGAAAGGTAATCATAGAAAATTTGATAAATATCTTCCAGTTTGGCATCCAAGAAAGAAAATCTTCCCGAAAAAAATTGTCCCAGGGATAGTAAAAAGGGAGAAATTGTAGTCTGAGTTTCGATATATAGTAAACAATTTTTAGCTCTGGCCTTGTTCCAATAAATTTCTAATACTTGTTCTAATAACTCAAACTGATGTAATTCATTTTGGCTCAGGTATTTACTTTCGATCAGTGAGTAGGGAGGGCTCTGGGAGAAAACAAAACCATGCTCTTCTTTGTCACGCAAGGGAGTGCCTTTAAGCAACTTTAAAAAACCAAGTTGGAGTTCGGGTGGATGCAGAGCAAAAACTTCATTTATACTATAACAAATATCTTCAAAATGATCTAAGGGAAGACCCACGATCAGATCAAGGTGCATTTCAACATAATCTCTAAGCTGAAGAATGATGGATTTTGTTTTTAAAAAATTTTGCTTTCGCTGAACTTCCAAATTGGCTTTTTGATGAATGGTTTGAATGCCTATTTCAAAACGAAAAAGACCTTTAGGAACCCGGTCCTTAATAAATTGTATGATGTCAGGGTGAACAATATCTGCGGTGATTTCAAATTGAAAAACATTTTGTGGTCGATGGTTTTCGAGAATGAATTCAAAAATTTCTAAGGTAAATGCTTTCTTGACATTGAAGGTTCTGTCTAAAAACTTAATCACCTTTCCTTTTTGCATCATCCAAAGTAGATTTTCCTTGATATGCTCCATAGGAAGATATCGAACCTTATTATCTAAGCTTGCCAAACAAAACTCGCATTTATAAGGACAGCCCCGAGAGGTTTCTATGTAAAGAATTCTATTTTGTAATGTTTCTGCATGATCATGAGCGTAAATATTTGTTTGTCGATAATTTTCCAAATCAAAATTAGGACCGGAGGGATTCTGAATGATGTCTTTTCCTTTTTTGTAAATAAGAGAGGGTACACAATCAAATTCAGGGTAGCAACCTAAAAAGGTGGAAAATGGAATTTCTCCCTCCCCGGAAATGATAAAGTCTACATAATCTGATTCAATAATTTCATTAAATTCATAACTCACTTCCGGACCACCCAGTAGTATTTGTGTATGAGGTTTTTTTGTTTTGATTTCTTTTGCCAGTGCTAGGGTTTGTTGAATATTCCAGATATAACAACTGAAAGCGACAAGATCAAAAGAAGAGCAAAACTCAGACATTTTTCCAAGATCTTCTTTAATGCTGAATTCTTTCCATTCCAGACCCGGATGGTCTTTATTTAGATCATACAAAAGTCGGATGGCAATATTTGTATGAATGTATTTAGCGTTCAAAGTACACAATAATACCTTCATAAATTAGTTGTTTAGTTCTACCAACTCAATCTGATCGCCCAATTCAATTTTATGAACAACATCGAGGCCCTCAATTACTTGTCCGAAAATAGTATAATTACCATCCAGATGTATTGCCGGAGCATGGGTTATGAAGAATTGAGCGCTTTCCGTGTCTTTTCCGGCAGAAGCCATACCGAGTCTTCCGGCTACATTATACCTCAATGGGCTGAATTCAGATACTACAGTAGGACTATGACCGCTCCAGCCATCACCTCTTTTACAACCGGTTTGAACTACAAAGTTGGGAACAACCCGGTGGAAGAATTTTTTATTGTAGTAACCCGAACGGATTAACTGTAAAAACTGATACACAGTTGCTGGAGCTTCTGTAGGATATAGTTCAGCAACGATGGTGCCCTTTGATGTCTTAATCGTTACCCTGGGTTTATCTCCAAGGGCATTCAAATAAGACCAATCTATTTCGACAAATTTATTATCCAATGGAGGATTCTCTTTTTTATCGCTGATCTTATTCATTGCATTTTGCAGAAAAATACAGGTTTCGTTGTCTTCCGGAAGTTTAAGCTTGTTTTGTAAAGACTTTAAAAAAGGAATTTGATCTTTAAAAGCCTGTTCCAATTTGGAATTCTGAGTGATACCCTCGGCAATAATGGCAAGGCAACCAGGATCACCCTTTTTCATTATTTCTATAAATAAACCATGTAAATCTGATCTTACCTTGTTGGCAGACAGATTTAATTCCAAATCAAAAACGGGGCTATTGTATAAGTTTATCAGTGCTTGCGTAGCTGTCGATTGTAAATGTAGAGGACAGGGAACGGTATCTTGATTATTGAAACAAAGCTGGTAAATGGTTCTATAGTTCCATGAAAAATAGGATAAGGCCTGTAAGAGTTCAGCTTTTTCGTAATCATTTTCAGATTTTTTGTAACGCTCGAGAATTTTATTGCTATACAACCCTTTTTTCTGCACATTGAATTGGGCTGTATTTTTGAGCGCAGCAGCAAGTAATTTGGATTTAATTTGCCAATGGGTTTGCTTTTCAGACAGATCGAAATAGGATTCAGCATCTTTATCCTTCCCCTTAAGGATCAGATAATCGGCAGCACAATTTTTTAAGTGATAATTGTAATCTTTTAGGGCATTCAGTGCAATTGTTTTGGCAGAATCATATTCAAAATAGGGGAGACTGCGAATAACCTGACATTTTATTTTGTAGTCATTATTTCGAAAATACGTTTGTTCAAGTGTTTTTAAAGCCTGAACTGTTTTTGTTTTTGCTAAACCTATGACCAAAAACATGAGAATGTCGGTGTTTTTTTCTGCCAGTACATTATTAATAAGTACATTTTCATAGGTAGACAAATCCAAATCGCTCACTCTTGCCAAATAATTGGCGGCAACAAAACGAGCCGACTTAGGCATAACGGCATTGGAGATAAAATCATTCATAATTTTTGCATGTCCTTCCTGAATTGCCATTTTTCTGAGTGCAAATCGATAGAGCGCCAGGGCCAAACCTTCCTGAAGTAAGGTATCTTGGATGGGGTAGGGTTGTGCGGCACATAAGTTTTTGAGTTCCTTTTCGGTTCCGCATCTTCCTACTGCTTCCAAAATGGCAGCCTGAACAAATCTGACGCTATCTTGTCTGAAAGCCTCAGATAGGAGTTTCGCCGCCTTCATGTTTTTAGTTTGTCCCAGGGCAAAAGCTGCCATTCTTCTGACTTCGTTGTATGGATCCTGCAGAGCGTCGGCCAGATCGTTTATTACGGTGCTGTCTTGAATGGAAGCCAATACAAGAGCTGCCATATATCTGTGGCTGGGATTATCAACAGTCAGATAGGTTCTCAGGGCATCAACATAAGCCTTACCCTCCTTACTTCTTTTACTTCTGATGTTAATAATCTGTTGTACAACAGCATCATTCAAATCGATTTTAATCTCAGATTTTTGAGCATCTTTTTTAGAACCACAAGAAAACAATAGCAGAGCGAAAAGAGGCAGGAGTAGAAAATGTTTCATAATAAGGTTGAATTATTTGTACCAGTCGGCGTACATTACATAAGCCTCTGTGATTCTGTGAATAGTATCTTTAAAGGTTTCCGGGCTCAGGTCCTTAACTTTTTTTGCCGGAACTCCTGCATAGATGGAATGTGGTTCCAAAACAGAATTTTCCAAAACCAAGGCTCCGGCCGCAACTAAACAATAGGAGGGAACATGGGCATGGTCCATTACAATTGCGCCCATACCTATCAACACATGATCTTCAATAGTACAACCGTGAACAATGGCTCTATGTCCGATAGAAACATGACTTCCTATTGTTGTGGGTGCTTTTTGGTAGGTGCAATGGATAATGGCGGCATCTTGTATGTTTACCTTATCGCCGATTCTGATTTGATGAACATCTCCTCTTATCACAGCCTGAAACCAGACACTACAATCATTTCCCATGATTACGTCTCCGATAACGGTTGCATTTTCAGCTAAAAACACATTGTTTCCGAAACTGGGAGTTTTGTTTAAAATGGTTTTAATATAAGCCATGTATTATGTTTAAGCCCGTATTGAGCCAATGTGAACAATTTTTTTACTAACTCTTTGTTTTCCATTTGTAACACTTGCATAATAAACACCGGAGGGAAGTCCGGGTAAATTAAAATAAAACTTTTTCTCTTTCGTTTTCTGTTTGCTGTACTCCTGTATTAATTTACCACTAACATCAAATAATTGAATATTCAGCAGTTGTTCTACGTCAAAGTCTACACTGACTGTAATTTTTTCACGCAGTGGATTGGGGAAAATGCCAACAGCAGACTTAAAAATTTCTTTTTCTTCATAGTTCTCGTCGATACTGATGTCAACAGATTGAATACAAACCATTTGTTGGGTTGCTACCTGACCGGAAGAAGCGGTAAATCCCCAGGTTAGGTTTTGATTTTTACCAAAGAACGAAATCAGGTTTCCCACATAAGAAACCCTCAACTCTCCATTGAAGAAAATTTGCAGAAATTGTTTGGAGGGTGTCCAGCAAATTCTAATATCCTGAAATTCACAATCTCGAACATCCTGATTTTCCTCACGCATTTTTACAGGTTTTTGCAAAGGGAGTGAAAAATCTGCATTTCTGATTAGTGTAATATGCGGGCTGTACAAGTCTGCATTTCCTTTGGTATACTTGCTGTCAAATTCAATGGCAAAAGAAGGACTAATTTCATCTTCACAAGGGGCCAGATTTCCAAAACCCAAGCTGGATCCAGGGCAGCCCATGGCTTCTTTTTGTCTCGGATCAGCATGAAGAACAAAGGCAACTCCTTCGCCGGATACAGAACTGCAGCCAAAATTAATTGAAAAGCGTAGGTCAAAGGATTGGTTTAGCTGAATGGGAATCTCTGACCAAATGCTGCCCAGATCATTTGAACTTTTGGGATGTGTGAGTCGATAACAGTGTTCGGCAATCTCTTCAGCACTACCATTGGTATAAAAAGATGGCTGCGCAACTGTTGCCCATGGATGTACAAAGGAAAGAAGGAAAAGTATTGGCTTATATCGACTTACAAATGAAAAAGTCTTGACTACCATTGAGATGAACTAATTTTGAAAGGATAAAGCAAAAGTACATCATTTTGATATAAAAAGGGGTCTTTTTTTATTGAAAATCAGTTGCAATGATTTGATCACAGGCCTTGTCAAGCATTTGATAAACCTTTTCAAAACCAGAAAGGGAATCCCAATATGGATCCGGCACCTCTTGGGGCGAAAAATCAGGTAAGACGGATAAGATGAGTTTTATTTTATGTTGTTGGTCCTCCGGACAAAAAGATAAGACATTTTTTCTATTGGATTCATCCATGACATAAATACGATCAAAGTATTGAAAATCAATAGGCTTAATTTGCCTTGCTTTTTGTTTACTTATATCAATGCCGTATTGCATGGCTGTAGCAACAGATCTGTGATCTGGTTTTTCTCCCTGATGGTAATTCCCGGTACCGGCAGAATCTACATGGGCAGAAAGGGAAAGCTGTTCTAACTTGTGTTTCAAAATACCTTCTGCCAAAGGAGAGCGGCAGATATTTCCCAAGCAAACCATTAATATTTTCATAGAGCCAGGTTTCTGTTATTTAAAAATGCTTTTTTAAATCGGAATTTTAACGCCAAAGCCAGACAGGGCTGTAGGTTTTTTAAATCTAATCAGGATCTAATCTTATCAATTAACTGTTGTGACTGTTCTTTTAAGAATTTGTTTTCGAGGAGTAGCTGTTGAATATACAGTTCATAACCAGAGGAGAGTTCTTGACCGATGATTTTTTGACTGCCATCAGTGTTATGTTGAGTCAATTGAAAAATATTTGCCACCTCCAGAGATAGCGCCTGTTGCAAGGTAATATTATAATGATTGCAAAGCTTAACCAAGAGATTTAATTGAAGATTTGGGTATCTGCCATTCTCTATTTTACTGATAATCGGATGTGTAATACCAATATCTGCAGCCACAGATTGCAGGGTTTCCTTTCTGGCAATTCTGATGGTATGTAAATTATGCCCAATAATTGTCAGCAATGCATTAATATCAATCGATTTCATAACAAAAGGTTTTTACAAATTTACAAAATGTAAATAATAAGCACAAAGTGTAGGCGGTTTTTTATTTTAATGTTTTGCGTGTATGTTACATTTGAAAATGTAAAAAATAATTTCCCCAAAAATATTAAATGAACAAAATGAAAATCATAACTCTCCAATGCTCCTCCTGCGGAGGTTATTCAAATGTAAAAGGCACTTTTAAAAAAGGCGAAACCTATAATTGTGTACATTGTGGAGCATTAAATTCAGCCAAAAGGCAATTAAACAAGATTTGGTATAGGTTGGCTATTGCATTAACTATCATTGTTGGACTTTTGAATTTACAAGGTCTTTTAGTTTATTTTGATAATTTATCAGCATATCTAATTTTTATTTTAGCTTGTATTGTAACTTATTATGGCACTATTCTTTTCGGTAAGATAATGGAATGGATATTTGAAGATTGAATAGATTAGAATATGGTTTCAATTAGCCAAAAACAATTATTTTTAACTACCCCTACAAAATCCTTAGTCCGAAAAAGTCGTCATTAAAAATTAGTTCTGTAGCTTTCTTCTAATAGTTTAGATTGTGTTTCTGATATTTTTTTGGAAGTATTGTACAGAATATTTGTTGTCCTACATGGGGCATGTTGTTATCCTACAAAGATTTGGAGATCAAAGCAAAAACAAATTACAGGTTAAAATATCTTACTTACTAATGAATAAAAACAGACAAAAAAAGTAATTTTAACTATTCAATTTTTATCAACACTGGATTTTGATTCGTAAAATGGTATAAATCCCAAATAGTAATAAAATTTAAATGTCTGAAAATTATATACGTTGGGTGCATCGTTTCTCAAACTTTAACAAGGCACTTGCCAAGCTAAGTCTGGCAATTGAATATATCAAGAATGATTTTGACAAATCTGAAAAACGCAATGATTCAGATTCAAAAAATATACTGGATGAGATTATTAAAGAGGGACTGATTCAAAGATTCGAATACACACACGAACTGGCCTGGAATGTAATGAAAGACTATGCTGATTATCAAGGTAATAATACCATTGGAGGAAGCAGAGATGCGAGTCGGGAGGCTTTTCAATTACAACTTATTTCCGATGGAAAATTATGGATGGATATGATTGGTAGCAGGAACAAATCTTCCCATACCTATAACGAACTAACAGCAGTGGAAATTTATGCAAAAATCATCCACGAATACTATCCCGCCTTTCTAGAATTTCAAAAAAACATGGAAGTAAAATTAACAGAATTGGGTAGATTCTCGTAAAATAAATAACATGGGTTTGAACGAAGAAGAGATTAACAGCATAATAGCCGTATTTTCAAAATATGAAAATATTGAGCAGGTTATATTGTATGGTTCAAGAGCCAAAGGTAATTTCAAACCAGCATCGGATATTGATCTGACATTATTAGGTAGCAATATCAGCCTTTCACAAATTAATGAGATAGAAAGTGAAATGGACGAATTATTGTTGCCTTACAAAATTGATATTTCTGCTTACAGTCAAATCGAAAACCCGAATCTCAAAACTGAAATACGCCAAACGGGCATGCTTTTATATGCAAAAAAATAAAATAGGTTTATTTTAAACACCCAATCTTTTTAAATAACTTTTCCAACCGATTTGTCTGTATTCAGCTGCTTTGGCCGCAGGATTATCAGATTTGTAAATTCCTCTGCCAACAATCATAACATCTATACCTCTCTCTTCAAATGCTTCCTGCGGTGTATTGTATACCTGTCCATGCGCATCACCTGAGTCACTCAGGGAAATACCAGGTGTAAACATCATTAATCCAGCATCGCGAGGTCTTTTGTTTTGTCCTACGATACCCACCACCACATCCTGGTGTTTTTGAGCGATAGCTAAGGCTTGTTTGGTATATTCTCTGGAAGTCAACGTGTCTGCTGTTGACATTTGAGCAACGATGACAAGTCCTGTATTTTCAAGTTTACCTGTTGAACGAAGCGCATCGATGCTGGAAGACCCCGCTACAACATGAACGGTTACCATGTCTGCCCAGTCTGCTATGGAAAGGGGAGCAGATGTAAATTGTTGCATGGCAATATGACCAATATCGGCAAATTTACGGTCTTCAAATAAGAGAAAACGATGCTTAACAGATAGGTTTTTGAGTTGTACAATCAAATCGGCATCAATGTCGGAAACAGTGTCAATATGCGTTTTAAGGGCACAAATGTAAGGACCCACCTGATCTGCCAGAGCCAGCAATTCTTTCTTGGTGTTTACATCAGCAGAAACACACAAATTGGTTTGTTTGCTCTCTACAATATCAAGTAATCGATGCGTTATTTTATTAGAGGCATTTACCTTGATCGTCGAATAACTCAATTTGGGAACGGCCGCTTTTTGAATACGCAACTGATCATAACCGATTTGATTGTATTGTATAAATTCCAGTGTTCTATCGTGGATTTCTTTGTCAACCTTGTTGTGCTTGTATAAGACTTCCAGTATTTCCTGAATGGTATAAACACTCCTTGCCTGATATCCCTCTCTCTCCAGAGTGGCAACACCCCCCTGCATCCGGTCAACAATGGCAATCACGTGATCCACCTTTAAACCGGCTTCTTCAATCGCTTCCAAAGTTTCAATCATGCTGATACCACTACTGATTACGTCATCAATAACAACACATTTCTGACCTTCATGAAAGATACCCTCAACTAATTTTTTTGTTCCGTGTTCTTTTGCCTCTTTTCTTTTAACCACCATGGGTTTACCATGCATCATTGACATAGCAGAGCTCAAAGAAAGCGCAGCATAAGGCACGCCACATAGATGATCAAATTCCAGATCTTCAATCAATTTCCATAATTGCTCACTGATATCTTTCAAGGTTTCCGGGTAAGCAATGATTCTTCTGAAATCCAAGTAAAAAGGTGAAGAAAGCCCACTTTTCAGGGTGAATTGTCCAAATTGTAAAACACCTAATTCATACAATTTGAGAATGAGTTGTTCTTTGTTCATTAGTTTTTGCTTCAAAAATAACTTTCTGTAGTAACTTTATGTCTCGGCGAAGATAATAGGATTCAACCAATCTTTTCAAGATAAAACTATAAAAAAATGAACCTTTCTACAGAACTAGGCGGATACAAACTTTCAAATTGTTTCATGAACGCATCTGGACCTCTTTGCACAACAGAAAAAGAGTTGAATGACCTGGGTAAATCTTCCGCCGGACTTTTTATTTCAAAAAGTGCAACCGAACAGGAAAGGGAGGGCAATCCTTCGCCCAGATATGTTGATACGCCCTGGGGAAGTATAAACTCAATGGGTTTACCCAATAAGGGATATTTGTTTTATGCCGAGCAAGCCCGGCAATTGGCAAAGTACAAAAAGCCATTTTTTATATCAGTTTCCGGAATGAGTTTGGAAGAGAACGTCAAAATGATTCAACACCTCAGTCAAATTGATGAGATTTCAGCTATTGAGCTGAATCTATCTTGTCCCAATTTGCCAGGAAAACCTCAAACGGCATATGATTTTACTCAAACGGAAATTGTTCTGGAAAAGATAATGCCGCTATGTTCAAAGCCTTTAGGGGTGAAACTGCCGCCTTATTTTGATATAATTCACTTTCATCAAATGGCAGAAATCTTAAATCAGTATCCACTTCGTTTTGTTACCTGTATCAATAGCATTGGCAATGCTTTGGTGATCGACTCCGACAAAGAAGAGGTTGTAATAAAACCCAAAGATGGATTTGGCGGGATTGGAGGTGATTATATAAAGCCAACAGCTTTAGCAAATGTGAGACAATTTTATACGCTATTGAAGAAGGATATAGATGTGGTGGGTTGTGGCGGAATCAAATCAGGTGTAGATGCATTTGAACATATTTTATGTGGGGCATCTGTTGTGCAATTGGGAACAATTTTAATGCAAGAAGGTGTTTCAGCCTTTGACAGAATAGCTCAGGAGCTTCAAGAAATTATGCAAAAAAAGGGGTATCAGAATTTGTTGGATTTTAAAGGAAAGCTAAAGTCTTTGTAAATCAACCGTTTTTTAAAAATTCAGCAGTAGGTATTTTACCTATTTTAATCCACTAGGTATTTTACCTATTGAAAAAATGTGTTGTGGTAATATATTTGATTTATAGTTGTTGTAAAAAACAACTAGTTTTGGTTAATTCATAGGGAAAAGGGAATCAAGGGTCGTATTTGGGGAAATACGACCCTCCCTGTTTTTAAAAAAAATCATTACTTTTATTTTATGGAAGATAAAAAGTATGATTACATCATTGTTGGAAGTGGTTTTGGAGGATCAGTCTCAGCGCTTCGACTGTCAGAAAAAGGATATAAGGTATTGGTCATTGAAAAGGGAAGATGGTATTCTCAAAAACAGGATTTCCCCAAAACAAACTGGAACCTAAAAAAATGGTTATGGCTACCCGGTCTCGGCCTTAAGGGTATGCTGAAATTGTCATTTTATCGACATGTTGCGGTTATAAGTGGCGTGGCCGTGGGCGGAGGTTCCATTGTTTATGCCAACACTTTACCGATTCCGAAGACTGCATTTTTTAATTCCGGCAACTGGAAAGGTCTCTGCGACTGGGAAGAAGAGCTGAAAACCCATTATCAAACAGCAAGAAGAATGCTGGGAGCCGAAAAACACCCATATAAAAGTATCAGCGAAAATCTGATGATGTCACTTGCTGACGAGTTGGGAAATAAATCAGCTTTTCAACAAACAGAGGTTGCCGTTTATTTTGGAAAGCCAGGTGAAACAGTTTCAGATCCTTATTTCAACGGGGAAGGACCTGACAGAACTGGTTGTATACAGTGCGGAGCTTGTATGCTGGGTTGTCAGCACAACGCAAAAAACACATTAGATAAAAATTATCTGTATCTGGCTCAGAAATTGGGTGCTGAAATAAAAGCTGAAACATTGGTTTATGATGTAATTCCCCAAAATGAAGATGGCTCTGAAGGATATATTGTCAAATTCAAAGATTCCCTCAAGCGATTTCCTCAAAAAGGTCAGGTAAAAACCAATGCTGTAGTTTTTGCCGGAGGCGTACTGGGTACCTTGGATTTATTGTTAAAACTCAAGGAAAGTTCTCTCCCGAATTTATCCGATTGTCTGGGTAAGGGGGTCAGAACCAACTCTGAGAGCCTGATAGGGGTAACTACCTTTGATAAAAACAAAACCTTTTCAGAAGGTATTGCTATTGGTTCGATTTTGAATATTGATGAAAATAGACATCTGGAACCAGTAAAATATGCTGCAGGATCTGGTTTTTGGCGGATTTTTATGGCTCCAATGGTTCAAGGAAAAACAGTTCTGGGAAGGTTTTTTAAAATGTTGATAGATATTTTCCGACATCCTGTCAAAAATTTCAAAGCCTATTTTGTGGACGACTGGAGCAAAAGAACGCAGATTTTGCTTTACATGGAAAGTATCGATTCTACTTTGTCTATGAAACGAACCAAAATCGGTTTCCTAAAAACCAGACTGGAAGAAGGTCCGGCCCCAACTGCTTTTAACCCTGTTGCGCAGGCACTTGCATTGAAAACAGAAAAAATCATCAATGGAAAAGCTATGGTAATGAGTACAGAAACCCTGTTGGGTATTCCTACCACGGCCCATGTTTTGGGAGGCGCCTGTATGGGTAAGGATGCTGCCAGTGGTGTCATTGATGCAGACAACAAGGTTTTCAATTATAAAAATATGCTGATTTGCGATGGATCGATGATTTCGGCAAATATTGGAGTCAATCCCAGCTTGACTATAACCGCCATTACGGAAAGAGCTATGGAAAAAATTGAGTTCAAAAAAAACTAACGGCCGCCGGAATGAATTCTTTCTTCTTCGATTTTTTGTAAGGCTTCCAAGGCTCCAAAAGTTGGATATTGCTTGTCAAGACAAGCCATACAGGTTGGTAGTTCTTGAAAGATTTCTTTCAAGTCTTCAATGGGAAGATAAACAACGGCATCGGCTTCGATATAGGTTTTGATTTCCTCTAATGTTTTATTGGCAGCGATAAGTTCTGTGGAGATACTCATATCTATTCCATAAATGCAAGGGCTTATTACAGCCGGAGCAGCCGAAACAAAATAGATTTCTTTGGCACCCGCTTCTCTAAGGGTTTGAACCAATCTTTTTGAGGTGGTTCCCCTTACGATAGAATCATCAACAACAGCAATTTTTTTTCCTGCAATGGTTTTTCGAATAGGGTTTAGTTTTCTTTTGACCATTTGCTCTCTCTCTTGCTGATTAGGAGAAATAAAACTTCTGCCAATATAATTGCTTTTTACCAAACCTCTTTTGTAGGGAATGCCAAGCATTTCGGCTAAACCAGATGCAGCAAAGTAACCTGAGGTGGGAACATCTATAACCAGGTCAGGTTGAATGCCCAGGGATTTTAATCTTTTTCCTAATTGACGTCCCATTTTTACTCTCTGACCAGCAACCAGTTTGTTTTGGATCGTAGAATCTTCTCTGGCAAAGTAGATGAATTCAAACACACAAAAATTTTGACCTTTTACGGTTCCAAAAGAGCTATGCATATTTCTATCTTCATCAATATAAACAATTTCACCAGGTTGAATATCTCTTACTATTTCATAACCTAAATGATCGAAGCAAACGGATTCAGAGGCAAATCCATAAACCCTACCTTCTGTCGTATCTTGTTTTCCTAAAATCAGGGGACGAATACCATTAGGGTCTGTGAAAGCGATCAGTCCATGGTTTGCAATGGCAGCAATAACTGCATAGGCGCCATGTACTTTGGATTGGGTAACTTTTACACTCTCGAAAATATCCTGAACAGAGAGGTTTCCCAGGTCTTTTTTCTTTAATTCAGAGGCGAAGGTGTAGAGAATTAGCTCCAGGTCATTGGTTGTAGCCGGCAGGGTATGATAGTCGTCATAAAGCATTTTTCGCAGCTCTTCAAAATTAGTCACATTTCCATTGTGCGCCATCGCTATGCCAAAAGGATAATTCGCGGCGATGGGTTGTGCATTACTCAGCTCGTTGGTTCCCTGGGTTGTGTATCGGACATGCCCCACGCCAATATTTCCTGTCAGTCGATCTGCATGTTTTTGTTCAAAAACATTACTAACCAAGCCCAAGCCTTTTTTTGTATGAAATGTTTTGTCAAAAGTTATAATTCCGGCTGCGTCCTGGCCACGGTGTTGTAAGGCATTGAGTCCCATCAAAAGATCGTAAACAATATTATTTTTGCCGTAGAGGCCGATGATTCCACACATATTTTAAAGACTTTATTTCTGAATGCTTTGAGTAAAAACCTGATAAAGAGCTTGGCTGTAAAGTTGGTGTTCTTGCTTTAAACCATTTCTTTCCAAGTCCTCCAGACTGTTTATATTTTTCATATCAATTTCTGCCTGAGCAATGATGTCTCCGGTGTCTAACCCATAGTCGACATAGTGCACGGTAATTTTTGTACTATCTTTTTTTTGTTCCCAAGCCCAGGCATAACCGTCCATTCCTTGGTGTTCTTTTGTATCTGCCGGGTGAATGTTGATAATTTTTCCAGGAAAAGCATCTACCAACAAGGGGCTGACAACGCGCATATATCCTGCCAGCAAAATATAATCAATATGATAGGGTCGGATAGCAGCGAGAACCTCTGCATCAAAATCAGCGCGGGTTTTTCCTTTGGATGGAATGCAAAGTGTATTGATTTTGTTTTCTTGCGCCCACTTGAGGCCTTCCGCTTGTTCTTTATTTGAAAATACAAGAACGGGAAGGGCTACATTTTGTAACAAACCAGATTGGCATGACTGAACGATGGCACTCATGTTAGATCCTCTGCCTGAAATAAAAAGAGCCAAACGAAACATAAAAAAGTGCTGATTTTTTAAAAAAATGAAGAGACAAAGATAGGGAAATATTACGAATCATTCTTTTAACGCAGACAAAGGATTTAAAAAATAAACGATAATCTATTAACTTTGTAGCATAAAAAAAACAGATGGAAGACAAAAGATTACTCGGAAATATTGAACTTAGTATCAATCAGGGCATAGCAACCATAGAATTCTACCACCCCTCACATAATTCAATGCCGGCCAGGTTGTTGGCGGATCTATCCGAAACCATAAGTAGAATGGGAGAGCATGAAGATGTGCGTGTTCTCGTATTACAAAGTAAAGGAGAGAAAACATTTTGCGCCGGCGCCAGTTTTGACGAATTGATTTCAATAAAAGATAAAGAGAACGGGCATAAGTTTTTTATGGGCTTCGCCAATGTAATCAATGCTTGCAGAAAATGTCCGAAATTAATCATCGGAAGAGTGCAGGGCAAGGCAATAGGAGGAGGAGTGGGAATTGCTTCTGCTACTGATTATTGTTTTGCACTCAAGACAGCGGCTGTGAAATTGAGCGAGCTGGCTGTTGGAATTGGTCCTTTTGTTGTTGGTCCTGCCGTTCAGCGTAAGGTCGGATTATCTGCTTTTTCACAGATGGCGATTCATGCAACGCAGTTTTTTGATGCGGAATGGGCCAGAGAAAAAGGACTTTATGCCTCAACCTATGACAGCATCGAAGAGATGGACAAGGCCATTGCCGAGCTTGCTGAAATTTTGAGTAAATCGAGCTCGGAAGCTATGCAACATCTGAAGCAAGTATTTTGGGAAGGTACCGAAAATTGGGATGAACTGCTTTCTATACGCGCCGGTATAAGCGGTAAGCTGGTATTGACAGATTTTACCGTGAATGCGATCAACCAATTTAAAGCCAAATAATGATATTCGAATTCAACGGATATAAACCGGTAGTTCACGAAACTGCTTTTGTTCATCCCCAGGCCAATGTTACGGGAAACGTCATCATTGGCGCCCATTGTTATATTGGTCCGGGAGCGGTACTTCGCGGAGACTGGGGTTTGGTCAGTGTTGCAGACGGTTGTAACATACAGGAAAATTGCGTGGTGCACATGTTTCCCGGTAAATCGGCTGTCTTTCACGAGGCTGCCCATATCGGACATGGCGCGATTATCCATGGGGCTGTTGTTGGCAAAAATGCTTTGGTTGGCATGAATGCCGTTTTGATGGATGACGTGCAGGTGGGTGAAAATTCCATTGTCGGAGCACTCTGTTTTGTTCCGGCCAATATGGTCATTCCGGCGAGGTCATTGGTGGTTGGAAATCCCGCAAAAATTATCAGGGAAGTCAGCGATGAGATGATAGCCTGGAAAAAGGAGGGAACCAAACTTTACCAGCAATTGCCTAATGATTGTTACCAAACTTTAAAGGAATGTGAACCGCTTCGGGAATTGGATGCGGACAGACCAAAAACACAGGAGCATTTATTTAAGACCTGGAAAGAGAAATAAACTGTTACATAGTTTCAATGTAATCTAAATCTTTGGCAAAGCTTTCCTTAATTTGAAATGTTGCCCAAAATGCCAGTAAAATGCAAACCAGACCAACAATAAATGCTGCTTGCATGGGTAGAAATTGAACAGAAAGTGAGCTGAAACTCATTGTTATTGGGAGCACGGCTCCTCTTACAAAGTTGGGAACAGTATTTGTTACAGTGGATCGGATATTCGTTCCAAATTGTTCTGCAGCTATTGAAACAAATATTGCCCAATATCCTGCAGCAAAACCTATTAAAAAACAAATGAAATAGTATTCTTCCAAAGAAATGTTTTTCATAAAAAACACATAATAACACAGGAGCATCAAGGAAAGGAAGAGATAAATATAGACCACCTTTTTTCTACTTTTAAGAAACTGGCTTAGAGCTCCTGAGGCTAAATCTCCTACAGAAAGCCCAAGGTAAGCAAACATCACGGCAGTTCCGTTCACCAGACCCTCAAGTCCAAGTAAGGGAGCAAATACATCTTGAGAGAGAGATACAGGCACGCCAATTAAAAACCAGGTGGGGAGTCCGATCATGATACAAGAAATATAACGCCACAAAAGATTTGGTTTTTTTAGAAAGGAGATAAAATCACCCTTTTTAACCTGCTTGTCAGAAATTTCCTTATACATTCCACTTTCAAAGGTTCCTACCCTTAACAGAAGGAGAAGGAGTCCAAGAAAACCTCCGAAAAGGTAAACCACTTGCCAGTTCATAAGACGGTAGCCTGAAATTTGTTCAATGATGGAAACAAGTACAGAACCTTTCGCCCCCACGAGAGCAGCCACTACTGCACCCAAGGCACCAAAGGTAACAATGATCATGGTACCATAACCTCTTTTTTCCTTGTCCATGGTTTCAGATACCAGGGTAATACCTGCGCCTAATTCACCAGCCAAACCGATTCCAGCAATGATGCGTATAACCGCATAGGTAGGCACATCAAAAGTAAAGGCATTGACAATATTAGCGACTGAATATAAGAGAATGGAGCCAAAAAGAACAGAAATTCTGCCTTTCTTATCTCCCCAAATGCCCCAGAGTAAACCTCCAAGCAACATTCCTAGCATTTGGCAATTGAAAAGAAAAATGCCTGTATTCTTGATATCCATTGAAACACCTGAATGTGCTTGAATAAATTCAAGGCTTTCTTTTTTTACCACGTTGAAAAGAACTAAATCATAGATATCTACAAAGTATCCTAAAGCGGCAACAACAATCAACCAAAGGGTTGCGGAATTTTTATTCATAGGATTTTTTCTTTTTACATTCTGTCAATCACCATTAATATACGTTCGGGAAGATCACCCTCGCAGGTCTTTTTATAGTCTTCATAGCTGCAAGAAATCAGGTTTCTGGATCTTCCTTCCAGAGAAAACCACCAACGATCGCTTTTATTGCTTCGGTAAAAGCTAATCGGTTGGGTGCTTATGTCAAATCTTTGCATACAACTCATATCAGGGGGAAATTCATTTTTTCTTTGTTGAATACCCTGAAAAACAAACCAAATCATTTGTGCTACAAGTTGTGCACTTATGTTTCTTTGATCAAGGCTTGGGTCATAATCACAGATACCAATCATTTTCATCCGATCGCTCATTGCTGCATATCGGGCAATTTGACAAGCTTCCGCAGCAGAAAATCCATTGGGATTCGCAGCTGTAGCGGCCGGGGCATCTGCAAAGCAAAGAGCATTCATGCTTAAGCCTAAAATATCAGAATCTCTCAAAATAGGTTCTGATTCCTGAATTTGTGATTTCATCCACCCCAAGCGATAACAGTCGAAATATTTTTCTTTAAAAAAATCCAAAACCAAAGGATCTACGAAATAGGATTGAAAACCCATAAAGTGAATCCTTTCTAAAAACTGAGGATAAAATTCCATCATTTGTTGTAAGGGATTTGGTTTTTCTTTAGAATTCCAGGGGTAGTCAATTCTAGCATTGGCCAGGGTGAGTTGTACGGGAAATGGATCTGTACTGCAAGCACGCAAAAGAGACAAGGGTATTTCTTCTGATTTCCCAACAACAACGGGTAAAATATCTCGCTGTTTCAAAAAATCCACGGTTTCTGTAATTCCTACCATTCCGCCTTTACATCCCCCCAGGTCAACAAAAAAACCAAAGTCGAAGGGAGCTTGCAGCTGATACAAAGATTTTCTAAAATTTTGGTATGGTTCTAAATCTTCCCCCTCGGTAATCAGGGCAACAAGGGGCGGTTGTGTCAGACGTGTTAGGTCAGATGCTTTACACAGTTTTGAACCAATACTAAAGGAAGGATAATGATCATTTGAAAAGGGAAGTGGTTCTGATAAATATTCTAACATAATTGTACTCGTTCAAATTTTTCTAAAATTATCATTTTTTTAATAGGATTGAAGATTATATTTGAATCAAATTTAACCAGGATGAAAGAATTGTTGAACAGATACAAGGAGAAAAAACCAGAAATCGTTTTTGAATGGTACGATGAAGAAACAGGTGCTGAAGGTTGGGTTGTGATCAACTCACTAAGAGGAGGAGCTGCTGGTGGGGGAACTAGAATGAGAAAAGGATTAACAAAATCAGAGGTTGTTTCCTTGGCTAAGGTAATGGAAGTTAAATTTTCTGTTTGCGGTCCTTCTATAGGTGGGGCAAAATCAGGTATTAATTTTGATCCCACAGACCCGAGAAAAAAAGAAGTACTGTACAGATGGTATCAGGCAATTATGCCTTTACTGAAGAATTATTACGGAACAGGAGGTGACTTGAATATTGATGAGGTTCATGATGTTATTCCAATTACAGAATCCTATGGATTGTGGCATCCGCAAGAAGGTATCGTTAGAGGACACCTAAAGGCAGATTCTGGAAATTTCACGTCCATTATTGGTCAATTAAGAAAAGGGGTGAGTAAGGTAATCGAAAATAAAAAATATGTCCCCTCTTCAGCAGTTCAGTTTACGGTGGCTGATATGATTACCGGATATGGCGTTGCAATGGCGGTAAAGCATTATTATGACATTACCCAGAAAGATTTGAAACAAAAAAAGAGAGCCATTATACAAGGCTGGGGAAATGTGGCGGCTGCTGCTGCCTTTTATCTCTCGGAATTAGATATAAGTATTGTAGGTATCATTGATCTTTCCGGTGGTTTGATTAACGAAAATGGATTTACAAAAGAAGAGCTGAAACAATTGTTTCTTCAGAAAAAGGGAAATAAACTTGTATCGCCAAATCTTATTCCCTTTGATGAGGTGAACCAGAATATATGGTCTGTTTCTGCTGAAATTTTTATTCCCGGAGCAGCATCTAAAATTGTTTCCCGGGCTCAGTTGGAGGCAATGATTGCCTCTGGCCTGGAACTTATTTCTTGTGGTGCGAATGTTCCTTTCACGGACGATGATGTTTTTTTTGGACCTACAGCGGAGGAAATGGACCACAAAATTAGCATCATACCAGATTTTATTGCCAATTGTGGCATGGCACGTGTTTTTGCTTATTTAATGCAACCCGGGGTAGAGGTTACAGATGAAGCTATTTTTGAGGATGTTTCTAACACGATCAAAGATGCTTTGTTAACACTCGGACTTGAGGAGAACCTTGCGAAAGGAATTAGCACGAAGGCATTAGAAAGAGCAATAAAAAAGCTGGTCTAAACATCTGTTTATTGTTTTTTTTGTGTTCTGGGTTTTGGAAATGTTAAAAAATTAACAAAAAATCAAAATAATTGAAAATAAAATTTAATTTTGATACATTGAACATTCATTTGTTCAATGTTGAGACCTTTTACTTATTACGTAGACCAAAAAAAATGACTATGAATCTAAGACCAAATCTTAGTACAAAAGTATTACTTGCCGTGATACTATTGTCTATGCAGTCTGTTTCGAACGCACAAATTCAGGTAAATCCATCAGACAGCAAATACGTTACAAAAAAGAATGCAGCACAACATGAAAATTGGTTAAAAGGAAGAGAATATTTTCCTGGAAGACCAAAAGACATGTGGCAAATCGGGCTCGGTGCTGGAAGTTTTCTGGTGAGTGGTGATGTGAAATCACAATTTGGCTGGGGAACAAGCATACATGTAAGAAAATCTTTGGGTTATGTTGTTTCCTTGCGTGCAGAGTATATGTTCGGGCAGGCTAGCGGGATGAACTATCAAGCTTCTCCTATCAGTAGTTTTGGAGATGTTGCCCCCTACAACTCTTTGTATGCGCCAGGGACAAGTTCTTATGCCAACTATAAAATTGAACAACACCATGCCCTTTCCTTGCAAGGTGTATTTTGTTTGAATAACATCAAGTTTCATAAAAAGCAGAACAAATGGACGCTCAATATGATTGGAGGTGTGGGTGTTAATTTATACAGAACCATGCAAAATGCTTTAGATGGTAATGGAAATACCTATGATTTTACCACAGTTCCATTTGACAAAAATGGTGATGCCTTGGATCTCAGTACTTTGGACGGCAGATCTCAAGTGATTAGTAACATCAAAGGTATTTTAGATGACTCTTATGAAACAAATGCTATTCAGAACAGGAATAATATTTTAACCATAGGAAAGGACAATCCGATGGCATTGAATCCTTTTGTTAATTTGGGCATGAGTTTCGAATATCTGATTACACCCAGAATTTCGTTGGCTCTTGAGCATCAAATTTTCTTATCAGCTGACGATTTCATGGATGGCAAGTATCTAAGCGATGTAGGTGGCTTAACTTCTGGAATGGATATTCCACAGTATACTTCTGTAAGATTAAGTTTCCATATTGGAAACAAGGAAAAAGCTATTCAACCATTATGGTTTGTTAATCCGCTGATTGCCCCTATGGATGATATTTCTGATTTGAAGAGAAAATTAGACGATGAATGGTTTAAAGACAATGACCAGGATGGAGTTGTTAATAAATTGGATGAAGAGCCAGAAACACCAGAGGGCGCACCTGTAGACGCTAAAGGAAAGGCTTTGGATTCAGACAGAGATGGTGTTGCTGATCATTTGGATCAGGAGCCACATTCTCCTCCGGGTTATACTGTAAATGAAAGTGGTGTCGCGGATGTTCCCAAGCCATTGACAGAAAAAGACGTTCAGATTGTAAAGAATAACGACGGATCCGATAAATTAATCATTGGCTCTCAAACCTTTGATCCGGCAGCCGGCAAAGGCGGAATGGGCGGAGGGTTAAAAGAATGGTTCTTACCGACACTTCATTTTGACACAGACAAGTATGTTTTACGTCCGGAGGCATATACAAGTTTAGCGCAGGTAAATCGTGTTATGAAAGCTTATCCAGACATGAAAATTGTTGTGTATGGACATGCAGATTCCAGAGCTACCGATGCCTATAATGACATGTTGTCTTACAACAGAGCAATGTCTGTAGTTGATTATATGACCAAGCAGTATGGTTTTGATAAAAATCGTTTTGTGGTTCGATACTCAGGTAAGAAGGATAACTTAATACCTCAAGCTACTACAGATGCAGATTTGTTCCAGAATAGAAGAGTTGAAATGTCGGTAGCTAAAGAAGGTGAAACAGAAATGGGTCGCCCAGAAAATGATGGTGGTAAAAACAGAAAGTGGAAATATTAATTTCATAGCAGTAATCTGAAGAAAAAGGGTAGCGTATTACGTTACCCTTTTTTTAAATATATAAAAATGGCAACAATTGTAGAGATAATTAAGGTTTTAGAGCAACTTGCGCCAGCGACTTATCAAGAGGATTATGACAACTCTGGGTTAATTGTGGGAAATATTTCCACAGAAGTTAAATCAATATTGGTTTGTTTGGATACGACAGAAGAAGTGATAGCAGAAGCAATTCAACTGGGGGCAAATCTCATTATTGCGCATCACCCCATTCTTTTCAAGGGCTTAAAAAAAATAACCGGAAAAACTTATGTCGAAAGGGTTTTAATTCAAGCCATACAAAACGACATAGCAATTTATGCTATTCATACCAATTTAGACAATGTTCTACATTCTGGAGTTTGTAGTAAAATGGGGGAAAAACTGGGTTTGTTAAATACGCAAATTTTATCTCCCAAAAAGGGCATTTTGAACAAAATAATCACCTATGTTCCAACAGAGCATATCGATATTGTACAACAGGCCATGTTTGAAGCTGGTGCGGGAAAAATAGGGAATTATGATTATTGTAGTTTTATACAGTCCGGAACAGGAACATTCAGAGCTAATGAGAAGGCAAATCCTAGTTTTGGGAAAAAAGGAGAATTTCATCGGGAGCCAGAGTTGAAACTGGAATTAATTTGCCCGGACCCCTACATCTCTCAGGTGATAAGTGCCATGAAAAAAGCACACCCTTATGAGGAAGTTGCTTATGATATTATCAAATTAGAAAATGTAAATCAGGAAATAGGATCTGGTTTAATTGGAGAATTGCCTGAGCCCGCCAGTAAAAAAGAGTTTTTACATAGGGTTGCCACCCTTTTTAAATCAGATATAATTCGATATACAGAGGTAAAAGAGTTGAAAGAAATTAAGAAAGTGGCACTTTGTGGTGGCGCAGGATCCTTCTTGGTTTCCAGGGCAATAAATCAAAAAGCAGATGTTTTTATCAGCGCGGATTTTAAATACCACGAATTTTTTGATGCGGAAAATAAATTGATGATTTTAGATATAGGGCATTATGAGTCAGAACAATATACAATTGATTTACTTTATGATGTATTATCACAAAATTTTTCTATCTTTGCCATTCACAAAACAAAAGTGAATACAAATCCGGTTCAGTATTTTCATCTGTAGTTTTTATATTCATTTATATACAGTATAGACCTTAATTTAAACATAAGAATTTCAAATATTTATGGCTAAAAAAACCAATGTAGCAAACAGCATCCCAGTAGAGGAAAAATTAAAAAGTCTTTATGAACTTCAAACAGTTGATACTCAAATTGACAATATAGAGCGATTGAAGGGTGAACTACCCATGGAAGTAAGAGAGCTAGAAGATGAGTTGGTCGGTTTGGATACAAGAATTGCTAAATTACAAGACGAATTAAAAGAAATGGAACTAAGGTTGGCCAAGCACAACGCATCTATTTCTGAATCAGAGTCTTTGATTTTAAAATATGAAAAGCAACAGGAGAATGTAAAGAACAATCGCGAATTCGATGCTTTAACCAGAGAAATTGAATTACAAAGATTAGACATTCAGTTAGCCAATAAAAGAATTAAAGAAGGAAAGTTGAATCTTGGTAACAAGGAAGTTACTTTGGAGGCTGCCAAAAGAAAGAAAGAAACCAAAGTAAAAGACTTAGAAAGAAAAGAGGAAGAACTTAAAAAGATTATAGCCAAAACGGAGAAAGATGAAAAGAATCTCCAGAAAAAGCTTGAAAAGGCCAGAAAATCGATAGATGAGCGTTTGCTTAAGGCTTATGATAGAATCAGAGGCGCTTATAAAAATGGTTTGGCTGTTGTATCAATTGAAAGAGATTCTTGCGGAGGATGTTATAATCATATCCCACCTCAGGTGCAAAAAGAATTAAGCCAACGCAAAAAGATTGTGGCTTGTGAGCACTGCGGTAGAGTTCTTGTAGATAGAGAACTGGCCGGACTGGGTGAAGAAATGTATCACTTGGAAAGAGAGTCAATGGAATATGATGAGCCTGAAGAATTCTTATAGGAGTTAAAAAATATCAGATCAATAAAAAATAAAAGCCTCGTAATCGAGGCTTTTGCTTTTTATATATTTTACGATCTAAGTGGCAGGAATTCCTTTTGTTATTAAGGATTATATTTACTCACCTTTTGCGTTCGCAGTAAATGTCTGTTTTTGTCAAGTAGACGAACAATATAAATTCCCCTTTGAAGTTCAGATACGTCAATTTTTGCATTATCATTTCGCAGGGCGAATTCGTATATTTTTTTACCAACTAAATTGTATATTTCCACATATTTAACATCATTGGACGGATCTGAAACAGATAAAAACTCTGTAACCGGATTGGGATACACGGAAGGAATGGAGTTAGAAATGGAGTTGGAACTTACAGATGGATTTGCAGAAGCAGAAAAAGTAATTGTATATTGATTTTGCGGTTGTTTTAGCTCAAATATTTTTATTTCCGCAGAGCCAATGCCATCATTACCATTAGGTCTGAAATTGACACGAAAATCAGAGATGCTTTCTCCGGGCGCCAAACTAAAGGTTTTACTGTCAAGGTATCCAGAATAACATTGTTTATCGCAAACAGCAGATTCCCAGCCTGATGGGAGTTGATTTTTAATTCTTTCCCATTTCAGTTCTAAGGTTCTTGAACTTATATTTTTTAAGATGATATTGGGAGAAATTTCCTCACTGGTCTTACCTTGAGCAGTCGCATAAGTAGAGGAAACAGACAGCTGTGCTGAAAGTAAAATGGAATAAAATGTAAAAAGTAATATAAGTAAAGGTCTAATCATCAGCCATCAGGTTCGAATGCTCGAAATAAATACTTTGACAAAAGTAAAAAAAATAAATGAAATTCATAAGTAATAAGTAATTAGCTCATATTAAATTATAGCTTCAAATCATATCATGAGAAAATATTGTATTTTTGGCATTCAATTTATATCAATGAAACACATTTTAACATTTTTCTTCAGTTTTAGCTGTGTTGTAGTTCTGTCATCTCAGATTAATGTATCTACAACGATTGAGAATAAAAAAGTCCTTTTAGAGGGATTTACAGGAATAAATGGTTATTACAGTACAGAGTTATACAAACAGCAACGAGCTTGGAGTGTATCTTACCCGGATGATTTTTTTTATATCAACTATCATGCTGGTATTTTTGCAGAACCCTTTGCCAATCAACAAGATTTTACTACAACCTATGGAGATTCTTTGCTGCAAAGAACCAAAGGTATTGTATTTCCCATTTCAACAATCAACAGAAGAATTTTTTCAACTCTATCAGAACAGAATCAAAGCCAGGCTTTGCAGTTCAACAGCATTTCCTCTGCTATTGACACCGTACTTTCTGAAACCAGTCCCGTTAACATAGCTATACGAAGCCGTTTGAATAAAACAACCCAAAATTTAGAAATAATTTTAGAATCTTATTTCACTTCAACTACCAACCAGAGCTTACAAGTAAATGCAGTGGTTTTACTTGATAGTTTGGTTTACATGCAGCGTGGATCAGAAAATGATAGCAGCGCATTGGACCTAAATGGAAAATATATCCACAGAAATGTATTTTTTCAAAATATAAACCTAACTAATTCTCTGTTGGCGCCTTCAATTACAGGCACCTATAGGGTAGACACAATCGTATTAAGTCTTCCAGGTCAATTCAACGGTTTTTCTTTTTTAGCCTGGCAACCCAAAGTATTGGCTTGGATATCAGAAACGGATAGTACTAATATCCATACCCTGGCTTTTTCAAAACCAGCAATTGTTTCAGATTCTGTATTGGGTGTACGTTTAGACAAGGTTCAAAGTTTAGATGATTTTAATCAGATTTGTGGTACAACAGGTAATGTTGCGGTTGAGATTCAGAATCTTGGAAATCTTGGAATTGACTCTTTTGTAATTGAAGCTACAGTCAATCAATCGGTAATTCAGAGGGATACTTATTATTTGAATCAGTCTTTAGCCACGGCATATGTACAAAAAGTTGAATTGAAACCAATTTTAAATTTACAAAATCCGATAAATCTGATAGATCTGAAATTGATTTCTCTGAATGGAATAGCATATACGTCCAATGTTGGTACCATACAAATTGACCAGGCGAGTCTGTTTGTGTCAGATAGTACAAATGGAAGTTTATCTATACAGTTTGACAATTATCCAACAGACATAAGCTGGAGATTAAAGGATGAAACGGCAGATACTATTTTGTTGTCTGGGTCAAATTATCCTGTACCCAACAGTTTGTTAACCCTGCCATTCACAGCAAGCGTTGGACATTGTTATTATCTGAAGATAAGTGATCGTGCCGGTGATGGTTTGTGTTGCGCTCATGGTTCCGGGTATTACAGTTTGAATATTGGAAATCTGCAGATTAAATCAGAGCGTAATTTTGAATCAATTGCTGGTTTGAGGTTTGTTTTTCAAGAAGGCGTAATTTCCGTACAGTATGTGGAGAGCGAAGAGTTAGATTGGCAGATTTATCCCAATCCAGCGCAAAATGACATAAGAGTAATTTTTGATGAAAATGAGGTACAGAATTGGAGTTTATCAAATATATTAGGTCAAAGAATTATGGGAGGAAATACAAAAGGATTATCCCCAATGAATTTATTTGTAGGGGATTTACAGAATGGTGTTTACCTGTTTGCAGTGGCGGATCATAAGGGAAAAGTATTTACCAAAAAGCTGGTAATATCGCGATAATTATTCCTTAGGATATTTTTTTTCGTAAAGAGCTTTTAGTGCATTCATCTCATCTCTGAATTGTGCTGCACTCAAATAATCCGTTTCTTTGGCAGCTTTTTTCATTTTCTTTTGTGCCTGATCTATGGCTTTTAATAGTTGATCTTTTGTCATGTAATTGACAATTGGATCTGCCGCCAAGTCTTTTATTTCGTCCTCTTCTTTGTAATGGAGTTTAGGTCTAATATCAAGGACAGAACTTTGTTTTAATATTTCTTCCTTTGATTTGAAAACTGTGGTAGGGGTGATTTGATTTTCCAAATTGTATTGGGATTGTATCTCTCTTCTTCTTTGGGTTTCGTCCATCATGTTTTGCATGGAGGGAGTAATTTTGTTGGCGTACAAAATTACTTTACCCTGGGCATTTCTTGCAGCTCGGCCTGCTGTTTGAGTAAGAGATTTCTCATTTCTTAAAAATCCTTCTTTATCGGCATCCAAAATAGCAACCAAAGATACTTCGGGCAGGTCTAGCCCTTCGCGGAGAAGATTAATTCCAATGAGAACGTCAAAATCACCAAGCCTCAGATCTCTTAAAATTTCAACTCTCTCCAGCGTATCAATATCAGAGTGAATATATCTGCATTTGATTTGGAGTTTAGAAAGATATTTAGCCAGTTCTTCAGACATTCTTTTCGTTATAGTAGTAACGAGAATTCTTCCTCCATTTTTTACGGTTTTATCAATTTCTTCCAACAAATCTTCAACCTGATGTATCGCAGGTCTTAATTCGATGACAGGATCCAGCAATCCTGTAGGTCTTACAATTTGCTCTATAACCCAGCCATTTGTTTTTTCTAACTCATAGTCTGCAGGTGTAGCGCTAACAAAGACAACCTGGTGCATCAAAGATTCAAATTCTTGAAAGTTTAGCGGTCTGTTATCGATTGCGGAAGGAAGTCTGAAACCGTGTTCTACCAAGGTTGTTTTTCTTTGTCTGTCTCCTCCATACATTCCTCTAAACTGTGGAATCGTTACATGACTTTCATCTATTATCATCAGGTAGTCATCTGGAAAATAGTCTAAAAGGCAAAAAGGCCTAGCACCTGGTTTTCTCCCGTCAAAAAAGCGCGAATAATTTTCCACACCAGAACAATAGCCGAGTTGACGCATCATTTCCAGGTCCATATCAACTCTCTCTTTTAATCTTTTCGCTTCTGTGTATCTGCCTTCTTTTTGGAAGTATTTTACCTGTTCATTTAATTCATCTTCTATGGCACGGATAATTTCTTTTAATTTTTCTTTGGGGGCAATATATAAGTTGGCAGGATAAATATGGATCTGATCCAACCCTTCAATTGTTTTTCCAGAAATGGTTTCAATTTTAGAAATTTCTTCAATTTCGTCGCCAAAAAAACTAATTCGAATGCTATGATCTGTATATGGCAGGCAGATATCTACATTATCTCCCCGAACCCTGAAGTTTCCCCTTTGCATGTCTGTCTCTGTTCGGGAATAAAGGGCATCAACCAGTTTGTAGAGCAGACCATTTCTGCTAATTTTTTGATTTTGTTGTAGTGTGATAATTCCGCTTTTATAATCATCCGGATTTCCCATTCCATAAATACAAGAAACTGAAGCAACCACAATAATATCTCTACGTCCGGTCAATAACTGAGAAGTTGCCCTTAATCTGAGCTTGTCAATCTCATCATTAATGGCTAAATCTTTTTCAATATAAGTATCAGAAGAAACTACATAAGCTTCAGGTTGATAATAGTCATAGTAAGAAACAAAATATTCAACGGCGTTCTCGGGAAAAAATTGTTTGAATTCGCCATATAGTTGTGCGGTAAGTGTTTTGTTGTGGCTGAGAATAAGAGTAGGTCTGTTCATTTTTTCAATTACCTGAGCCATCGTGAATGTTTTACCAGAACCGGTAACCCCCAGCAAACAGAGATGTTTTTCTCCATTTTCTATACCCTCACAAATTTCTTTTATCGCTTTTGGTTGATCTCCTGAGGGAGTGTAATGCGTATCAAGTTGAAATTTACCCAAGATAATTTATTTAAATAATGAAAGAACGAATGTACAAAAAAATTAGGCAGTAGGTAAAAAGCGTAAAAAAAAAGAATGGGTGAACTACTGAAGGAGGAGGGAATAGAAATGAAGAACTTTGTAATACTGAAAAAATTTAGAACTGAAAAAACAAAACAATATGAAAA
>CAZNNX010000006.1:0-37349 GCA_964574485.1 uncultured Saprospiraceae bacterium
CTTCAAGACAGCCAGGAGATTTTCAATCCGGCTATGTAATCTGGTATAATTCCCAAACAAATAGACAGGGCTGTACTCTCGTAGTGCAGCCTTTTTTTATCTGCCTCTGGGTCCAAATTCAATAAGTTCCATTTGGGATATTTTTCCCATTTGGATATCGAATCTGACAATAGTTTTGACTTTATGCCAGCCTTCTATTCCACAAGCACCCGGATTAATATGTAATAATTGATTTTTAGTATCCGGGATAATTTTTACGATATGGGAATGGCCACTAATAAAAAGTTTGGGCTGCAGTTCCTGAATTAAACTTTTTGCTTTGGGACTATATTTGCCCGGATATCCACCAATGTGAATCATGAGTACAGATAATCCTTCGATTTCAAAGTATATATATTCCGGAAGGATAGTTCTAAGCTCATGTCCATCAATATTTCCCCAGACGGCTCTGATTTTTTTGAAGGCTTCCAATTCTGAAAAAATTGACTTTTTCCCTATGTCACCAGCATGCCAGATTTCCTCACAGTCTGAAAGATAATGGTAAATTTGTGGGTCCAAATAGCTATGTGTATCAGAAATAAGGCCAATCTTCATGGACTAAGAGGGATCTTTTGTATTTCTTTTTTCAATCCAACCCATGATTAGTCCAAGCATCATAAGAATTGATCCAACCCATACCCAGAGGATACCAGGGAAAACCAGGGCCTGCACAACTACATATTTTCCTTCACTGGCCTCATCTTTGATTTCAAAGAGCATTTTTTTCTCCTCGGCTAATATTTGAGGAAGTCGGATGCTCATGTTCAATTCAGGCAACTCAAATGCTATGTTGTTAACCTGTGAATTACGTATGTAAAAAAATGGTTTTGCTATCCAAAAGGTATCAGTATCTGGTTTTCTAATCTCCAGAATGGCAGTTACCGGAATGTCGCCTTCTTCGTAAACATATCCGATATTTTGTGGAATTTCATTATCAATTCTCTTGAAAATGACATAATATTTTTTTGTAAAAATAGTGTCACCTTGTGCCATTTTGTAGGGGGTCCAACTGACTTCTTTCTTTTTGTCAGGCTCGTCAAAAGCCCAATGTGGGACAGCCATGGTAAATATATCTCTACCAAAATAGTGTTTTGTATTGGGGTTGGCTGCTCTAAACTTGAATTTACCTTCGGGTAAAGAATCTCTGATTACATTTGGAGTAGTTGTAAAGGAATCAACCAGGCGACCTTCTTTGTCTCTTTTAGTGAAAATAAGTTCAAAAAACTGCATGTTTCCTGAAGGCCAATCTCGGGTATATTGAACACTATACCCTTCGCCAATAGGAATTTTATCTCCAAATGCAACCAATACATTCTTATTCGATTGGGGGTTGATGTCATTAACTTCAATGCTGTTAAACCCTGTTGATATGGGTCTTTTCAATAAACCGGAAAATAAGACCCCAATCATTAATATGCCAAATCCAATATGGGCTATAGGTCCTGCTGCCACTTTAATTTTACCTTTAAGTACAGCGATTATATAACTTAGGTTTGTGATCAGTGTAAAAATAGAGCAAAACATGAGCAAGGCATAGGGCCAGATTCCCAGTTCGGAAAAATATAATACCAGGGTAGTAAAAAGCAAAGAAGCTAAAAAGCCGAATCCAAGATATTTGAGGAGAAAACTTTTGTAAGAAGAACTGATTTCAGTAGCCTTGTATCTCAGGAAAATGGAAAAGGCAGAGAGGAAAGCCATTAAAATGGCAATCCAGATTTGAAATTTATTATGATGTTCTACTTCATCTTCAGGTGGAGCAATATCTTTTACATCTCCCATGCCTAAGATGCCGGAAATTCCATCTGCTATTTTATTCCAGACAGGAATCGAGGTTGTAAAACTTATCAATAAGGAGGAAAAGAGAAGAACCAAGGCTCCTACGAACATCCAAAATTCTCTTGAATAAACAGTTTCTTCCTTTGTTTTTTGAGGTATACCCTTCATACGCAGAAAGTATAAAGTCATAGGCCAAAGAATCAGAACCAGGAGAAAAAATACCAATTGCCACTCCATTCCCATTTCAGTGAAGGCATGTACCGAGGTTTCACCTAAAATACCACTTCTAGTTAGAAAAGTTGAGTAAACTATTAAAATGAAGGACCAAAGGAAAAACTGATAGGTACTTTTAATGGAATAACCTGTATTTTTTGATACGAGGGCGGTATGAATTCCTGCCACCATAAACAACCAGGGAACAAGAGAGGCATTTTCAACAGGATCCCAAGCCCAATATCCTCCAAAACTTAAAGCTTCGTATGCCCAGGCACCACCCATTAAAATACCAATTCCTAAAATTCCCGCTGAGAAAAGCGCCCAATTGAGAGCAGGTTTAATCCAATCGGTATGATTTTTTTTCCATAATCCAGCAATGGCAAAGGCGAAAGGAGTAAGCGTGGAGGCAAATCCTAAAAATAAAGTAGGCGGATGGATGGTCATCCAGTAATTTTGAAGGAGAGGATTTAATCCGGTACCTTTAATCTGAGATAAATAATCAGGCATCGAGAAAATAGGAGCCTCATGCACATTTCTTAAGAGGGCAAATGGATTGGATCCAATTCTGGCGTCATTTTCTCCAATGTAAAATCCGAGTAACATGGAGCAAAGTAAAGCTTGTACCAATGCGTATGAAAACATAACCGGACCTTCCCATTGTTTACTACTGCGCATGACGATCAATCCTAAAATGATATTCCAAAAAATCCAAAGCAGAAAACTTCCTTCCTGACCTTCCCAAAAAGCTGAAAAAATATATTGAAATGGTAAACTATCGGATGTATGCCCCCAAACGTACTCGTATTCATAATACCTCTGGATCATAACATAAAATAAAATACCAATTACGGTAAAAGCAGAAAGACCATGTAAAATAAAGGATGATCTACCTAATACATGCCAGGATTTTACATTGCTTTTTGTGTAAAATGCATAGGAAAGGGCAGATAAAAGAGCTGCAACAAAAGCCAAAATAACGGAAAGATGACCAATAAAACCGGGCCAAAGGTGTTCTCCTGTGTAATTCATGTCTTAAGGGTAATATTCTACTTGAGTGCCATTTTTTGAATTTTGAATCGCCTGATCCTGATACTTTGACGGACACTTTAATTGCATGCTGCTGGCAATAAATGCACCTTTCTCAAAACTACCTTTAATCAGAATCTGTTCCGATCTCTCGAAATCTTGTGGTTTTTCGGAAAGGCTCACTACTTTTTTTTCAAGTCCTTTTTCATCTTTCATGACAAAACTAAACTTGTTGGCATCAGTGGTGGGATCATATTCTGTAGTTCCTGGCACCAACTGACCTATAACGGTATGCGTTCTGTCCGGAGAAGAAAGCGCTGTTTCAAAATCAGAGTAGGTGTTAAAGTCGCCCAACATGGTAATTAAAATGCCAATGGCTGCAGCGATTAAAATCAGAAATAGAATAGATGTTTTTTTCATAAAGCAGGGATTCAAACTCTTAACAAAGGTACAACATTTGTTGTTTAATTGCAGTGAAACTTAGATACTATATTTGTTGGCTCAACCTATTTAATTCCGTACATTTAAATCGAAAGAGCTGAACCATACTGCCTTGAAATATGTAATTTTGATTTCAAACATCTAATGAAAAGCATACAATTTTCGGGATTTCTATTTTTTATTTTACTCTGCAATTCCATTTTTGGACAGGTGCAGGTACAGGCTGTGGGCGGAAATGGGGCTGATGAAGTAAGTAAAATATTGGCATTGCCCCAAGGTATTTTGGTAGCGGGAATTTATCAAAATCAAATGAATTGGGAACAAAATCTGATTGTTTCCAATGGAAATGCTGATGTGTTTTTAGCTTGGCTGGATACGAGTCAGCAACTCCAGGATATTATGTCTTTGGGAAATTTATCAAATAATACAATTCATGCCCTGGATGTAGATAGTTTGGGAAACATATATCTGGCCATGAGTTTCATCGGAAATATTCAGTTAGATAGTTTTAATTTTCAATCCAATACGAATACTGTATTATTAATCAAGATAGACCCCCTTCATTCCATTCAATGGGTGAAGGCATTTGACGTTGGGGGTGTATTTCAGATTACTGACCTCAAGGTTGATTTTAATAATCAGTTTATGTGGTTGTCTGGCTATTACAATCAAAATTTTAGTTTTCAAGGTCAGAGTTTTGCCACTGCTGCACAGTATGCCCCCTTTGTAATGAAAATGAAGTGCATGAATGGCGAACTAAGCTGGATGCAAGAGGCCAATAAGGCTAAATATGCCAAGTCTACTGCCATACAACCTTTAGATGATGGAGGTGGAATCGTATCAGGTTTGTTCATCGACAGCCTTCAGGTGGATGATAGCCTTTTTTATCAGAGTTTTACACATACTGAAATTTTTATGGCCAAACTTGATTCTGCAGGCAACTGGATTCAAGTGAAACATTGGGGGGGTGTGTATGACGACGAACCAAGACAATTGAAAATTTCACCCAATAAAAGAGAACTATGGCTTGCCGGTGAATTTGTTGGCATTCTTCAGGTAGATAGTTTTCAACTGATCACAGAGAGAAGGTTTTACGATATTTTTTGGATCAAACTAAATACTGATTTAGAGGTTCTGCATGCAGGTCAGTCGAATACAAAGGCCAATGCCTATACCAAAACAATTTTTGTAGATTCACAAAAAGTTCTGATTGGAGGGTATTTTCAGGATTCTTTGGAAGCGGCAGGAGTCACACATTACAGCTTTGGTGCACTTGATTTTTTCTATTTTGAAATCAATGCCCATAATGCCCAATTATTGAGAGCTAAAACCTCGGGTGGCGGGCGCAACGATATTTTGAATTCACTCCTAAGGAAGGAGGATAAACTTTGCTCTGCAGGATATTTTCAAGATCAATTGAATTTAAGTGGACAAATAATAAATGCCCAGGGTTTTTCAGATGGTTGGCTGCGCTGTGAACCTTGGAATGGAGCTTTAAGTGTAATGATTCAGAACACAGAGAGTTATCCTTTCAGTCTTTATCCTAATCCAACCCGAGAGATGCTTTTCATAAACGCAGATGAAGAGGGTATCTGGTATTTGTATGATTTACAAGGACGGTTTGTTCTGAGTGGTAAAGAAAAACAAATTGATTTGAGTTCTGTAAAATCTGGATTTTACCTGCTACAATGGATTTCAAAACAGCAAATGAAATCTGTTAAAATTATGAAATGGGATTAGCCAATAATTTTTCTTGGGAATTCTTTATAAACAACTACCGGTTTGCCATTCTGCATTTCATTACGAACCACGTCAAATAGTTCACGAATTCTGATTTTATGCTGTTTAATCACTTTGAATTTCTTTCTGATGACCACGGCAAAATGAGGTTTTAAAAAGCCTATGTCATAGTTTCCACCAGAGATGTAAGCAATTTCTCCTCTAATGAAAGGTTTTCCTTTAAATTCTTCTGTAGATTTAAATTTGGCAAGCCTGCCAATAACCAAAACCAAATCCTCCTCAACATTTTTCCCGTCGGGCCTGATGACATCAGAATCGGAATTTTTGGTTTTAAAAGGGTATTCATCCATGATTAAGAAGGGTTGAATCATCATATAATTCTTTCCCTTCATATAGATATAGTCTCTTTTTATTTGTTCTTCCAGCTCTTTTTTTGAATGTCTGTTTACTCTGCGGTGGTCTTCTTCGCTGTTTTTGGTAATATCAAGTCTGGCTAATCTTTTTTCAAGACGCATCTCTTGAAATCGATGAATGGAAGGAGCCGCGTTTATTTTGGGTTGATACAAGGTAGATTCCTCGCTGTCTTTTGGATCGTCCTCTTCCTCCTCCTCGTCGTCAATTTCCCAAATAAAATCATCCTCATCTATCAATTCATCTTCTTTATTAATCATATCTTTGAAGTTTTAACTGGAATAAATATAAATGAAATGTCTGAAATCTCAAAGCAGCTTGATTCATTAATCAATTCAATATCTCTACAGTCTAATGCTTCCGAGGCGAAACAAATGGGAGACTATATGAAAAATCATTTTGAATTTTGGGGAGTAAAAAAACCAGAAAGAGCAGATTTATTTGTCAAGTGGAAAGTAGATTGGAAAAAATGGAGCATTCCAGAAACAGAAGAGGCGATCAAAATATTATGGTCAGTTCCACAAAGGGAAGCTCAATACATCGCAATGGATATCCTGAAATTTCACGTTAAAAATGCACCTGAATCCTGGATAGAACTATCTGAATATCTGGTGAAAACAAAGTCTTGGTGGGATACCGTTGATCTTTTAGCCTCCAATTTGGTGGGACCCCTTTTTTTAAAGTATCCGGAACATCGGCAAACAACAGCTGTAAAATGGATTCATTCTGATCATATGTGGCTTAGGAGAACAGCTATTTTGTATCAGTTGAAATATCGGGAAAAGACAGATCTGAAACAATTGGAATTTTTTATTCTGCAAACGGCTCATGAAAAAGAATTTTTTATAAAAAAAGCTCAGGGCTGGGCACTTCGGACCCTAGGCAATCAGCAAAGCGAGTGGGTGATTCAGTTTGTTGAACAAAACAAAAAGAAATTGAGTAACCTATGTATGAGAGAAGCATTAAAACATTTAGAATAATTGTATTTTTGGGGAATTTCTGATATGTGCATGAAATTTACTACCTTTGCAAATCGAAAAGTAGATTTTTATTTTAAGTTTAATTAGTTGTTAATCAGTATTGTATGCTAAGTGTTTCGAATTTATCCATGCGTTTTGGCAAACGTATTTTATTTGATGAGGTGAACGTGGTTTTTTCAACAGGTAATTGTTACGGAATTATAGGTGCCAATGGAGCAGGAAAATCAACTTTTCTCAAAATTATCTCAGGAGAAATTGACCCAACTACTGGTCAAGTTTCACTTGAACCTGGCACCAGGATGTCTGTTTTGAAACAAGACCATTTTGCTTTTGATAATATCAAAGCGATAGATACAGTGATGATGGGTCACAAAAAATTGTATGATGTTAAGTCGGAATTGGATGTTATTTATCTCAAGGAAGATTTTAGCGATGAAGATGGTATCAGAGCAGGGGAATTAAGCGCAGAGTTTGATGAAATGGGTGGATGGAATGCGGAAAGTGACGCTGCTGAGCTTTTGAGTAATCTGGGGGTAGACGAGGAGCTTCATCACAAATTGATGAAAGAATTGAATACAAATGAAAAAGTTCGTGTCTTACTCGCGCAGGCGCTTTATGGAAATCCAGACGTTTTGGTTTTAGATGAGCCAACGAATGATTTGGATGCGGAATCTATCATGTGGCTGGAAAATTTTCTGGCAGACTTTAAAAATACTGTGATTGTAGTTTCTCACGACAGACACTTCCTTGATGCCGTTTGTACGCACATAGCAGATGTGGACAGAATGAAAATTTCTCTTTTTACAGGTAACTACACATTCTGGTATGAATCTAGTCAATTGGCTTCACGTCAGATGGCTGATAAAACCAAGAAAATGGAGCAGAAGAAAAAGGAATTGATGGACTTTATCCAAAGGTTCTCCGCCAATGCTTCGAAAGCAAAACAAGCCACGAGCCGGAAAAAAGCTCTGGAAAAATTAAATGTGGATGAAATTCAACCCTCCACAAGAAAATATCCCGGAATTATTTTCAAACAATGCCGTGAGGTTGGTGACCAAATCCTCTCTGTCAGAGATCTATCCTTTCAACTGGCAGGTGAAAAGTTGTTTGATAAGGTTAGTTTTACAGTAGAAAAAGGACAGAAAATTGCTTTTTTATCTAAAAATAGCTTGGCTTTAACTAAGTTTTTTGAATGTTTGGTTGCAGAAAATGGATTACAGGCTGATAAAGGTAGCATCGATTGGGGTGTTACAGTAAAACATAGTTACCTCCCCAATGAAAATGCAAACTATTTTAATTCCGGAATCAATCTGGTAGATTGGCTCAGACAATACTCTGCTGAAAAAGATGAAACCTTTATCCGTGGATTTTTAGGACGAATGCTTTTTTCAGGGGAAGAAACACAAAAGTCCTGTAATGTTCTCTCCGGGGGTGAAAAAGTAAGATGTCTTCTTTCCAAGTTGATGTTGGAGGAAGGGAATGTTATGGTCTTGGATGAGCCTACCTCACACCTTGACCTTGAGTCTATTACTAAGTTGAATGAGTCCTTAAGTGAATTTCCTGGTAATTTAATCTTTACCTCATCAGATCATCAGTTTGTACAGACTGTAGCCAACAGAATTATTGAAATCACCCCAATGGGTACCATAGATAAATTGATGTCTTACGATGAATACCTCACAGATCCTGAGGTGAAGGAATTGCGCATCAAAATGTATCCAGCTGAATCTTAATAACTATTAAACAAAACAACATGAAAAAAACAATTCTCTTTTCTATTCTTTTAATACTCGGCTTAGGTTGGGGCGAGGATTTACAAGCTCAAAAAACAAAGAAAAACACAAAGTCCACTAACACTACCAAGGTTGATTCTCTCGGATTGAGCTTTAGCTATGGTATGTTATTGGGAATGAATTTAAAAATGCAAGGAATTAGCGCTGATTCAATAAGTGACTCAGACTTGATAGCAGGTATGAGAGAGGCTTTAAAGGGTACAGATACCGATGCTAAAATGGAAAGAGCTCAGGAAATTTTTGGACAAAAAATGCAGGAAGCACAAAAAAGACAAGAAGAAGCCAGTTTGAAAAATGAAAAGGTTTGGTTTGATGAGAATGCCAAAAAAAATAAAAACGTTCAAACTCTAGCCAGTGGAATTCAATATGAAATTCTTAAAAAAGGAGAGGGCGACAAACCCAGTCCAACCAGTAAGGTAACAACACATTATCATGGTACCTTGATAGACGGTAAAGTATTTGATAGCTCAGTAGACAGAGGTCAGCCTGCCAGTTTTCCAGTAAATGGAGTTATCAAAGGTTGGCAGGAAATACTGGTTATGATGCCTTTAGGATCTAAATGGAAGGTATATATTCCTTCATCATTAGCTTATGGAAGCAGACCTGTGGGCTCCATTCCACCTAATTCCATATTGATTTTTGAAATCGAATTACTTAAAATTGAATCTTAAAATCTTATGAAAAAAATTACTTTTTTATTTAGCTCACTTTTGTGTATCGCTTTATTTGTTTCTTGTTCCAATTCAAATGCGAGTGAAGGTGAAAAATCTGTATTAGATACACCCAATAGTAAAGCAGAGAATGCTCCTGCTGGTAATTTCAATTATGCCCTGGGCCTTTTAGTGGGTCAGAATATTGCTGCAAATTTAGGCTTGAAACTAACAGATTTTAATTTAGAGGAAATGACCTCAGCCTTGGTTAGCGTTTTGGAAGGAAAGATTTCTCCTAAAGAATTACAAACTATATCCATGCAGTTTAATACAGAAGCGCAAACTTTGGTACAAAATACCAAAAACGGATCTAAAACTCCGGTAAAATTGAACCCTAAGTTTAGCTATAATTGTGGTGTTACCTATGGGAAGGGATTGAGTGCCAATGGTTTGACAGTTTCTGATTTCAATGCGGCAGATTTTACCAAAGGATTTAAACATGGATTTGGAGACGGTGCTCCAGAAATGGATGCTCAAACAGCTCAAGGTGTAGTTCAGGCTGAGTCACAAAAGTTTATGGCTAAAATTGGAGAAAAAAATACAGCTGCAGGAAAGGCATTCATGGCAGAGAATCTGAAAAAGAATCCTGCTATCAAAACAACAGCCTCTGGTATACAATATGAAATTCTGAAACCAGGTCTTCCCAATGGTCCTAAACCAACAATTAATGACCAGGTTACTACGCATTATCATGGAACCAATATCGATGGATCTGTTTTTGACAGCTCTGTTGACAGAAAAGATCCTGCAAGTTTTCCTCTTAATGGTGTAATCAAAGGATGGCAAGAAATTCTTCAAATGATGCCAAAAGGAGCCAAATGGAGAGTCACTATACCTTCTGAATTAGCTTATGGTCCTCAGGGATCTCCGGGTGGTATCGCTCCCAATGCCACTTTAGTTTTTGAAATAGAATTGTTGAAAATTAATGGTAAATAATCTAAAGAATTGGGTCGCAAAAGAGCAAAAGTATCTAAAAATAGCTGCTGTAGCTATTCTTTTGGGATCATTGAGTTTTGTTTTTAGCGCCTACATGAATGCTTCAAGGGAAGAAGCAGTAGAAAAGAAAGCAAAAATCAATGAAAAGTCAATTGCTTATGCTTTTGGATTGATGGTAGGAACTGATCTCAGAACCAAAGGTTTTACTGCGAAGGAGTTGAACTTGGATGACTTGATGGCTGGTATCAGAGCTGGTTTGGGTATTGATTCTCCTGCCTTGGATGTCTCTGCAGCGCGATTTATGGTTGAGCAAGGCTTTCAAGAGCAACAACAGAAATTGATCGAAAAAAACAAGCAGGGTGGTATCCTTTTTTTACAGGAGAATGCAAAAAAGAAATCTGTGATCCAAACTTCTTCAGGGCTTCAGTATGAAATTTTAAAATCAAGCACCGGGGCTAAACCCAATGTAAATAGTAAGGTGATTGTACATTATCATGGAACGCTACTCTCTGGACTTGTATTTGACAGCTCAGTTGAAAGGGGTGAGCCTGCAAGTTTTCCTCTTGCAGCTTTGATTAAAGGTTGGCAGGAAGGAATCCAGCTTATGAATGCAGGATCAAGGTTTAAATTTTACATTCCTTCAGAATTGGCTTACGGTGATAAGCCAGCAGGAAAAATACCTCCTTTTTCTGTCATTGTTTTTGAAGTAGAGTTATTGTCAATAGAAAATTAAATTATAAATTATCAATTATCAATGAAAGAATTAAGTTATCAAATCGGTCTTTTGGTAGGTAGTAATTTGGCCAATCAAGTACAGGCTGAAGATATGGATATGCTATCCATAGCAAGAGGAATAGAAGACGCTTTAAAAGGAAATGCAGATGATGAAGCCATGTTAACTGCTTCTCAGCAGGTACAATCCTATATGCAAGATGTCATGACTTCAAGAGCGCAAGATTCAATGGAGGAAGAAAAAGCCTTTATGGAATACAATAGCAGGAGGTCTGAAGTCACAACAACCTCATCAGGATTACAATATGAAATTCTAAAAGCAGGAGAGGGAAAAATTCCATCTGCCAGAAATACGGTAGTAGCCCATTATGAGGGTAAACTCTTAGACGGTACTATTTTTGATAGTTCATATCAAAGAGGTCAGGCGGCGACCTTTCCTGTAAGTAATCTGATTGCAGGATGGCAGGAAGCATTACAGCTTATGCCAACTGGATCAAAGTGGAGACTTTTTATCCCACATCAATTGGCTTATGGAGAAAGGGGAGCAGGTGCAGATATTCCTCCTTTTGCCACTTTGATATTTGATTTGGAATTAATTTCCATAGCGGGTTAATAAATATGAAAGAGCGCTTCTTAAGCGCTCTTTTTCTTTTTATCTTTTCTAATTTTCTTGATCATCTCATCAATGGATAGGCTATATTTTAATTGCATTACAATTCTGTCTTCACTTTTTGTCTTTAGCCTGTCTTCATAAAAACATTGAAGTTCTAATTGATTTCCATATTTAAAGTTGTAATTCAGACCCAGCGTGTAGCGAATACGGTCTGAACGATTAGGTTGATCTGTGATTTCAATAAAAATTTCAGGAGCAAAAAACAATTCGAATTTAGATTTAGGTACATTGTAAGACAGTGAAAATTTTTGTCTGAAATAATCTGTTGGTTCTTCATATAGGCTAATAAATTCAGGATCTAAACTCGAAAAGTTTATCTGGTATCTACTTTGTATATCAAGCTTTAACCGATCCCATTCTAGAGCATAGGAGAGGCCCAATCCACACCTGTGTATATCTTTGGTGTTTGAACTGCTAAATCTATACAAGGCTGAGATTTCTAATTTTTTATAAATTTTATAGGAAATATCCAATTGATAATTTGATTTTTGGAAATCAATACCATTGTCCTTGAATTGAAAACGATTACTCAAACCTAATTTTAGTTTTTTAGTAGGCTTATAGGTAAACTCTGTATTTAAACGCCATTGAAAATCAGCTACCTGACCAAAAAGGTAATGGGGTAAAAAAAGAACAAAGAATAAGAATATTTTACTAGTCATTGTCTACAGAACTGGGTAAATGATTTTCGCTTTCTTTTGCATAATAGTATACCTTTAGTAAGCAGGTATCTTTAAGGTAATTTATTGAGACCACATCTACCCTGTGAATGTTCAGTCCAGTCTTGTTTTTTAGGTCTATAATCAGAGCTGGTCTGTCTTCAGGCTTGATTAGAGAGACGCTATCGTAAACAATTTCTTTTGCATTCTCATTTGAGATAAAATTAAGTTGTTCTAACAAAAATGTAAGTACAATGAGTCCAAGATTACAAGAAATGAGTAAGGTAAATGAATCTGTTACCTGAGATAGGGCATTCAGCATTCCTAGAGAAACTGAAATAAAAAAATAACCCATATCTTTTATTGATACAACAATTGTGCGGTATCTGATAATTGAAAAGATGGCAAATAAACCGAAAGCAAAGCCAATTTTAATTTTAGCGGCCCCTAATAGGTAGCAAATCATAAAATTGATTACGTTAAACAATACAAAGGTGAATACAAAATCTTTGTTTTTATATTTTGGATAATATATGAATCCAATCAGAATCAGTATGGCTACCATGTCAATGATGGATCTCATGCCAAAGTCAAAAAGATTAAATTCTGAAATCATAGTTTCATCTGCTTCCATTTCTGAGTAAGTTTACTTTTTTGATTATTGGTAAAAAATTATTTTTCTTAAGATTAGATTTAAGAGAAGCCATGCCATAAATATATTTACTAAATCCTTGTGGCCGCATATTCAACTCCTTGATTCTTTTTTCAATTAAAGATTGGTGGTGATTTTTATCTTTTTTAATTTCAATTATAAAAAGATCATCCAAAATACAATGTTTATCCTGATCTGAAAATTGAACGTTAAAATCTATGGTTACCCTTTCAGTTAATGATTTATTAGCAAATGTCATCCGATTGAAGTGGTTTTCTAATACGGGAGAAAGAGGGTGGATTTTTTTTCTAGAAAGAGATTGAATAAATAAAAGTTGGTCAGTATTCAATTCTCTAACTAGATCTATGGTTGTTTCTCTGTGTTTTTGAGTACGTTCTACGTGTTCTTTTTTTTTGACTTCAAAAAAACAATTATTGGTTTCAACATATTTTCTACTTCTAACTTTCATTCTGTTGACATAGCCATTGTGATGGTCATGATATAGTTGAAATGAATCACTGTCAAAATAAATATTTTCGTAGGTAAAAATTCTCCTTTTTTGAATTTCCAGAATGTCATAATTCTCTAAAAGACAAGGAAATATTTGCTCCCATTGCAATCTACTGGATAAAAACTTCAGGTCAATTCGATTTTGCAGTGATACATTTTCAAGAATGTAAAGGTTTATGCCTCTCATCTGACCTACATGATGTTCTATTTCTTGTAAATTCATCTAAATGGAGATGATAAAATCCTCAAGTACAGCATCTTGTTTCTCAGATGTAATTTCTATACTTTTCAAAAAATAAACTTGATCCCATCCAGGACAGTAATCACAATCTCCAAAAACCCAGAGATCATAATGACCTTTCTCTAAAAAATTAAAGCGATAGGCTCCGTCATAACCCGTATCAACATCGTCAAACGGAACAGTTTCGCCATGTTTAGCGATATAAACCTTTTGACCACCTAAATAACCTTCTCTGACTATAATTCCTGATGAATTGTAGTCTTTGGCAAAAACTTTTCCTGAAATCTCAGCAAGTCCCCCATAACCTTCCTCTTTTTTACATGAAAGGAAAATTAGTATTAAAAGAAAAAAAAATATTTTATTCATAAAAAACAATATTTAAAATGTTGAAAATGAGGTAAGTGATTAACGGGTAACTTATTTTAATACCTCAAATTTTTTAGTGATATCTCTATATTTAATAATGTAAAATCCTGTTTCAAAAGAATCTAAAGAGATTAAATTTACTAGTTCAGCTGTTTTTTGATATATCACCTGCCCATACATATTGTAAATAGTTACATCTTCATTCTCTTTTAAATCATTGAGTGCCACAGTTATCTGATCGCGTGCAGGGTTGGGATAGACATCCAGTTCAATCTTAAGGTCTACATATTGCGTAGCTGTTGTTTGCTCGTTGTTTGCATCAAAAGTAGGAGATTGCACAATGAAATTTCCAGTACCATTGGGAATTCTAGCAAAGCCTTGATCGGCAGTTTGTGGGCCAAAAAATACCTGGTCAATGATTTGCCCTACTGGATTTGACAAGGTAACAGATTCCCCTGTAGTAGAAGAGAGTTTGAAACTTGCATGGAATGGTCCATCGGCTTGGTCTTCATCGCACCAAATAATTAAATAGTCATCAGCAGCTAAAATGGTATTGGCAGGAATTTGCCATTTAAATAAATTGCTTGTATCATCTGTTAAATAAAATCCCCCAAGATCTAAAGAGTTTGATGTATTGTTGTATAATTCTATCCAGTCTTCATGAACACTTGTTTCATCTGTTGCAGTAATCGTATTTAGCGCCATAAGTTCATTAATGGTAATATTTCCAGCCAAAATATTAGGGTATACTGCTGTTATGGTGTAAAATTCATGTTCTGCTCTTGCAGGAGAAAATCTGCCTATATTATTGTTTTCAGCATAAATATAATACTGTGTGTTGATACTGTTTACAGGTATACTTGCTCCGTAAATATTGTCGGATGCAGCGCCATCGCCATGTGCTCCATCATCGTACATGGGAACCTTAGTGAATGGCATATAGCTGCTAGTTCTGTGCCCAACATAGGGTGAACTCGAATTGGCATTTGTAATTTCAGCAGTGATGTAAATCAGGCTTCCAATTTGAGGTGTATTATTCGATTGACCAATATTGATAATGGAGGGTTGTGTATTAGTAAAATCAGTCAAAGCACTCAAATAATTATTTCTTGCATTCATTAGGTTACTTATACCAGGAGATGTTTGCATTCCAGCAGCAACATCTGTATTCAAATTGGATAAAAACTGAGTGTAACTATAAAATTTATTTGGGTCAGCCTGTACTGCAGTTCCTATTGTTGCCTGAATATTTTGAGCAGATGTTAGATAAGTTCCATTACTGAAGTTTTCCTGCAGCATAGTTTTGTAATGAGCTAAGTACTTTCTTTTATAATTTGGTACGGCAAGTAATTTTTGAACCAGTGGCCAGGCCGCATCATTTTGATGTAATAAATGTGTCAATTGACTTTTTGCTGTAGTGCCATTTAATTGTATTGTACCTGTTGAGCTAAATACACCAAAACTCATATTTAAATCCCATACAATCGGGTTAAAACGATTCCAGTCGTCTTCATACAAATAATAGTTTTGTTTGAAAGTGCCAATATAGCTATCGATGTTTACAAATAAATTATCAAAAGCAAGCATCCACAAAGCTCTGTCTACATCAAGTATTGATTCTATATTACTCGTATTATTCGATAATGTATTGGTTAAATTAATCAGATCTGGCCAATCTGTTGTATCCGATTTTAAATCATACGCACTGTAATAGCTAGTTGGATTTGTGCCAAGATAAGCTAAATTAGGATAATTTGTTCCTCCTGGGCCCGCCCCAGCAGGAGGACTGCAATCAAAAAAAGAGTGATTGTCAGATCCAAAATGATTGTTTACAAATTTTTTTGAAATAGATTCAACATTTGTGTACAATCCTATCAGTACATTATTTACGTATAGGTTTGCGTAGTTCGCCAATGGAGCGTGCATGTAATTTCTTAAAATTGAATAGGAAAGGGCTTCTCTAACAAAAGAGGGGTCATATTTTACATTACTTAACTTGATATCTGTATATCCCTGGTAATCTTGAGATATATAGGTATTCAATTCTATGTGAAACGGATTTTTTATCTGTGTAGGATTATAACTGCTATTTCCCTTGTATTTGACGCCGACTGTTCTTAAGGTGGTTCCATTGATTCGTATGGAATCTGCCATCACGTATCCATCTGCGCCTGCCCTTTCTGCATCCAGTAGTTGGTCCCAATTACTTTGTGCAAAATAAATTCTTATCTCTTGTATTGTGTTCAAATTGTAAAAATTCTGTGCCTGAAGAGAAAAGTATAACAGGCTCAAGCTAATGATTGAAAAGTACTTCATGGTAAAGTGATTCTTGAAATTCATAGTCAATATAAAATAAATAATTAATATCTATATATGACGATAAAATAATAAGTTTCCTTTATTGTGAATTTAATCAACTAAAGAAAGTTGAATTCTTTTTCTTTCCAGATCAATTTCAACAACTGTAACTTCCAGCTTTTGACCTAATTTAAAAAATTGCGCGGGATCCTGAATGAATTTATGACTCATTTTAGATTTGTGGAGCAATCCATTTTCTTTGATTCCAATATCCATAAAAGCACCAAAGGCAGTAATATTGGTTATGATGCCAGGTATTTTTATGCCTGTTTTCAAGCTTTCTATAGATGTTAATGGAGCAAATTCAAAGGTTTGGATTTCAGCTCTGGGATCTCGACCTGGTTTTTCTAATTCTTTCATAATATCTTCTAAAGTGGGGATGCCCATTTCTTTGGTTACATATTTTGAAAGTTGAATACTTTTTCTCAGTTCTGACGATTGTATCAGCGCTGCAACAGAACAGTTTAAATCCAAGGCCATTTTTTCAACAATCTGATAAGCCTCAGGATGTACAGCGGTATTGTCCAGAGGATGTATCCCCCCATCTATACGTAAAAATCCGGCGGCCTGTTCAAAAACTTTTTCCCCTAGTCTGGGAACTTGCAGTAATTCTTTTCTACTTTTAAAATTGCCTTTATTTTTTCTAAATTGAATAATTTGTTGTGCCAGAGATGGACCTAATCCAGAGACATAAGTGAGCAGAGACTCGCTCGCCGTATTTAGATTTACCCCTACTGCATTAACACAACTTACTACTACGGCATCTAATTTTTGATGTAGTTTTTTTTGATCCACATCGTGCTGGTATTGACCAACGCCTATGGATTTTGGATCAATTTTTACGAGCTCAGCGAGGGGATCTGCCAGTCGTCTTCCAATTGAAACGGCACCTCTTACTGTAATATCCTCGTTTGGGAATTCTTTCCTGGCTATGTCAGAAGCAGAATAGATTGAAGCTCCACTTTCATTCACAAGAAAAATTAGGGGTGAAATAGTTGAGAAATTTATAGATCTGGCCCACAGTTCAGTTTCTCTGCCAGCTGTACCATTTCCAATTGCAATGGCCTCGATTTGAAATTGATGAACCAATTGAATCAATTTTTCTTTAGCCTCAGCAGACTTCATTTGTGGTGGGTGGGGATAGATAACATCTTTGTATAGTAAGTCTCCATTAGCTGAAAGGCAAACCAATTTACAGCCTGTGGCAAATCCGGGGTCTAAGGCCAAAATTCTCTTAGTACCAAGAGGAGCTGCCAAAAGCAATTGCCTGACATTCTCAGAAAAAATCTCTATAGAATATAAATCTGCCTTTTCTTTATGTGATTGCAGTGTTTCAGTAGAAATGGATGGTCTGATTAACCTTTTATATGCATCTGAAATTGCATCCATCATTTGGTCGTGACAATCGTCTGTCGCGTAGGGTTTGATAAAATAGGAATCCAGCTGCTGTAAAACGGGTTCTTCTTCTGGTGCAATTCTGACATGTAAAAATCCTTCTTGTTCAGCCCTCAGTAAAGCAAGAAGTTGATGGGGTTGTACTCTGTTGAGTGGTTTTTCAAATTCAAAATAATCTTTATAATTGGCGGCATTTTTATCTTTTATTTTGTCCTTTACTACTTGCGCTGTGATTATGGCTTTCTTCTGAAAATGATCTCTCACAATCAATCTTGCTTTTTCATGCTCGTTAATTCTCTCCGCTATGATGTCTCTTGCTCCTTGTAACGCATCTTCAATGTCAGTCACATCCTCTCTCAAAAAAGATTGGGCATGCTTATGTATCTGATTCGTCTTCTGAACCCATATCATATCTGCCAAGGGCTCAAGTCCTTTCTCCTTGGCTTTGCTGGCTTTTGTCAGTCTTTTTTTCTTGTAGGGAAGATAGATGTCTTCAAGTAGGTGTAAGTCGAAAGTGTTTTTTATTTTTTGTGACAAGGATTCATCGAGTTTTCCCTGTTCTGCTATGGTCTCCAGTATAAATTCCTGTCTTTTTAGAATTTCGAGTTCTTTTTCCCAAAGATCCTTTATTTTTAAGATTTGCACCTCATCTAAACCACCTGTTTTTTCCTTGCGGTATCTTGCAATAAAAGGAACCGTAGCTCCTTCCTCTAATAGCAAAAGCACGGATTTGATTTGGAATTCTTTTATTTGTGTCAACAGGGATAATCTTTCAATCATTTCAATATTTTATATTTATTTTTTAAAAAAACTGTCTTCAATAAAGCAAAAAATTAATTTTAAAAGTAGAACTTAAGTCACAAAATACTTGAATACTATCTATTTTACAAAGTTTAGATTTTTTAATACATGATAATAAGTGTAAAAACAGAAGAGAATGAAAATAAAAAAAATTGAACCACAAGACTTTATTGAAAAAAAATTGGATTACAAAACTTTTAGAAAATTTCTAAAACCAGTTTTGAGATTCATGGTTGAATCTTGCGATTCACATGAAAATGCAATTCCTTTTTTTATTAAAACGAATTTTGAATTCAGCGATTTTAAAGGAAAAAAAATGGCAGTACTGGTTCCTGGCAATCAAAATGCCAATTGGGTCAAATTGTTGAAAGAGGAATTGAAAACAGATAAGAAAAATATTTGCATAGGGGAATGCTTCATAAAAAATAGCGATAACGGCAGTTATCAGTTTGTAGTATGCCCAGAAAAAGGATCTGCCAAAAAGAATTTAATGATCAAACAAGTTGAAAAATTTGTTTTCAAGGGATTGCCTTTTTCTCTCGAGATTGAAAGCGGAGGAGAACTGGAAGAAGATGATGCAAAAGATATTGTATTGGAAGATGTTGTGGTTGCAGATACAGAGGAGGAAGTTCTTGAAGCTGAGACAGAGTTGCAGGAGCAAATTGATCCCAGACAATTGAAGTTAATGGCCAAAGAAATTATCTCGTCATTCAAAGAAATACAATCGCAGTTTGAAAGAAAATTAGCTGGCTCTGTATTTGTTAAAGTGAGTCAATGGTCAAAATCATATGAAGTTTCTGATGCTTCAATTCAAACGGAACTGAAGGATATTTTTGATACCATTCAGAAAATGTCGGTTTATTTGAGGAAAATAATTCAGATTGACCAGGCAATAGATAAAGAAATTCAACCCCTATACAAGGAAATTGATAAACACAATGAAATGGTAGAGAGGGGGAATCCTGAAGCTGTAAAGATTCAATCTAAATTAATGGCTAGTTTTGATAAACTTACCAAATGGGCAGCAGATATAAAAGACGCTGGTCTTGTTGATGTAATTTCAGAGTTCAAGTCGCAACTCAAGTAAATATTTTAAAATAAATAAATAATAATATATGGGACGTACCGTCGAAATGCGCCGAAAATTAGACGAAACAAAAAAGTCTGTAGTTCAAAAAGGATTAAGTACTGATTATGCCGCAACCCTTAAAGATGGCTATTATTTAATCAATGGAGAAACCTTTACCTGTGAAAAACTGACAGCTGCCGAGGCCAGGAAAAAATATGAGGAAGGGTCTAGGTTGGTTTTGGTTCCTGAGAATACAGCAAAAAATCTTGAAATAGTGAGCCGGGTTAGCCAGGCAGAACTAAAAGAATTTACTGTGAGCAAAATGAACAGTAAAATTGTTGCTACTGCAGAAAAAAGTAAGAAATGGTCTTTAGGTGAAGATGAAATGGAAGTGGCAGCCAAGGCCTATGCTTTGGTGGGACATTCAATTCTTGGATTTTATGCTGATGTAGGAGCAAGTACGGAAGCAAAGATAAAATTAAAAATAGGCAGTTTTCAATTTGATGCCAAAGCTTATGCTGAGGTAAAAGCAGGGGTTCGTGCGGGAGTATTGGGATTAGCTGCCCAGGCTTCCGCAGAGGTGGGAATTGAAGATAAATTAACTGCTCCAAAGGTTACCTTTAAGGCGGGATCTTATGAAGTAATTGTAGAATTTTATGCCTGCATTAAGGCTTTTGCTAAAGCAGAGGCTTATGCTGGTTTGGGTGCAAAGTCAGGAGCAAAAGCAGAGGCCAGCGTTGGTGTAGAGGGTAAAATTGGTGCAGATTTTTACAAAAAGAAAGAGGATCTGTCTTCTGCTGGAGGTGCCTCAGTTGTTATAAGTATTAAAGTTGGTGTTGGTGCCGGAGCAGCTGCCGGATTCTCCGTTCAGGATATTATGGATGGTGATGTACAGTATAAAGAGTTTAAATTAGGAGCTGATTTTTTGGCCGTCTTTGTCGGGGGAGAATTGGAAATAGTTGGGAAAGTACAAACTATAATTTATGATGAAGCTGAGGAAAAAATTATTCAAACGCTAAAAGATAATATCAAAGATCAGGTTATTGCTTATATCGACAAGGAAGCTAAAGAAATTATTGAAAACCTTGAATACAAAGTGACAGAAGCTGCCAGAAAAATGAAAAGAGGTTGGGATAATACCAAAAACTTTGGACAAAAACTCATTATTGCCATCGAAGGTGGGTTGGGTCATCACAGTGATGCCATGAGAGACGAAATCCAAAGGCAGGTAGACAAATTGGTTCAATACAAGTCCGAATTGATCATTGTATTGGAGAAATTTGAAAAAATGGGTTTTGATGAAGAAGATTTAGAAGGTTTAATTGATGAAGTTACTGACCCGGAATTTAAAAAAAGAGTTGATAAATGGTTTGGACCGCATATCGATCATAAATCCTTGAAGAAAGAGCTTATGCTAGATATAGAGAGATATGAAAGAAGAATTGAAAAATTGGATTTGTTCCTGAAAGACTCTTATGCACAAACCATTGAAAAAGTAAAAACAGGTTTGGTAACCCTAAATCAGTTAATGAACAATTTTTATGTAGCTGATATACCAGATGATTTTAAAGATTCGAAAGAGTACAAACTGATGGTTAAAAAGATTGAAGAAGTTCAGGATATGATTTGTATGATTGAAAATATCATCAATAATAAGAAAAAATTATTGGGTGACATTAGAGATCAAGAAGGATTCAAAGCTGTAATTATTGAGATGCAGAGACAATACCTAACTATTAAAAAAGATTTCAACCAATTGTACAATATACTTTGTGATTATGTCTTTGGTTTGCCCTCAACCAAATAAATAAAGCAGTATTTATCTTATTCAGAAGGTAAATTTTGTTTTAACTATCTTTTAAGAGCTCAGCCTTGGCTGAGCTCTTTGCTTATAATCTCTTTTATTTGCTCTAAATGTCTGAGTTGATGGTTGCTAATAATTTCAAAGGCTGTATCAAGCCTGTAATAAATATTGGAATTTGCTGGGGATGCAATTACTTGCTGTGTTTGTATAAATGGAATAGATCTGTTATACAATTGAACCAGCAATTCCTGACTTTGAAAAAATTCTTCCAACAAATTTTCACCCACATACTGATTGTATTGAGCAGGCTCCCAAACAGGGAAAGTTTTCATCTTTTTTTTGCGGTCCTTTTGCACAGACTGAAGGATAAGATTTCCTAAAAATCTGCTATACCAGCCCCATTTTGACAAAAAGCCAGTTTTGTAAGTTCCCCTCTCCAATCCATCTATGATGGGAATATAGCTTTTTGTGGATGCAACTAAATGACGCAAATTTTCTTCAATAGACCAGCCTTTTCCCTTAAAACTTAATTGATCTTTATTCAACTTCTCTAAAACCTTCCTAAACTCAGTAGAAATATTTTCTACTCTTTCTTTGTAATTTTCCATTTGCTTTTTTTAATTACTGTGATATAGATGTTTATGTGTTAGTTCTTTATTTAAAATTAATAAATTCCTGACTTAACTTCAGTTGATTTAAATCAGTTTTGTATTTTTGTCTAAACAAGCAGTTTACATGAAAAGATTTTTAGGCGTTATTTTACTTTTTACTATTATCTTCCAGTCTTGTATCAAAGGTGAAGGTCCCATTATTCAAGATATTATTGAAGTCAATGGTGTAATTAAGGGCCTAAAATCTAAGGGTGATTTTGATGTAGTTGTAATTTTTGGTACTGACCAGACTGTAATTGCAGAGGGTTATCAAAATGTAATTAAAAATCTGAATGTGAACCTGAACGCCAATGGTTTTCTGGAACTGGAATTGATTCAGGGCAATTATGTGGATTTGGATTTAACCATTTATGTTACGATTCCAAAAGGCCATTATTTCTCTCAGACTGCCAAAGGTGACCTAACTTTTATCAACGGGGAAAACAGAATCTTAGACTCTCTGGAAATTCGGCATGACGGCTCTGGTGACGTTAGAAGTATAGGCTCAATGATTTGCAATGGAAATGCTGTTTTGAACCTTTTTGGTGCTGGAGATATAAACATGAAATTAAATTGTTCCAATTTTATTAGTAATTCGAATGGGGCTGGCGATGTAATTGTTGATTTAAACTGCAACAGAGCTGATGTTTTTGTAAGCAATCTGGGAAATTATTACCTCACTGGAAATGTAAACACCCAACAGATTGAATTGAATAGTTCGGGCTATTACCGGGCCTTTGGATTAAATTCATTAACAGCTATCGCTACCAATAACGGTATTGGAGATATTGAGTGTAAAGTGGCAAATAACCTCTCTGCCAACATCAGTTCTTCAGGAGATATTTTGTACAAAGGAACACCGGGAATTATACAAAATATAACAGGAACCGGTCTATTAATCAATTCAAATTAATTTTACCAAACGTTCGTTTGGTAATTAAAAAATTCCTTGCTATTTTCAAAGAATGAAAAAGATGAGTAAGGAAGAAATTGTTAAAATCTCTATTGAATTATTCCGTAAACAGGGGTACAACCGTACTTCTATGAATGATTTGGCCTTAGCTTGCGGCCTTCACAAAGGTAGTTTTTATCATCATTTTCATAGTAAAGAAGCATTGATGAAAGAGGTTTTGCAAACTTTACTGCATTATTATAATACAAAACTATTTTCGATAGCTCATAACAAGGAGCTGCAGCCCAGAGAGAGAATGGAACTTTTTTTTAAAAAGCAGGAACCCATTTTCACATCAAATTTGCATGGTTGCCTGTTTGGAAATATTACCCTTGAAACTATTGGGGTAGAAGAGGAGTTTAGAACTGTGATTCATTGTTTTTTTAGTAGTTGGATCGATGCTTTCTTTCAAATTTTTTTTGATGATGGCAACGACCAAACAGCTGCCCTGGCCATGGCGAAGAGTTCGGTTATGGAAATGGAGGGCGCTCTCATGTTGATGCGTGTATTTAACGATGCAAAAATTCTACATCAGGCTTGTGAACATATTATTTCAAAATTTAATCATATTAATCACTAAATTTAAAGGTAAATGAGTAGACATATCAACAAAGTAGCCGTTTTAGGCTCAGGAGTGATGGGTATGGGTATCGCAGCGCTTTGCGCTAATATTGGACTGGATGTTCTGGTTCTGGATATGGTACCCAACGATCTGGCAGATCATGAAAAAGGTCAAAAATCAAAGCGAAACCGATTTGCAGCACAAGCCCTGGAAACGGCTGTGAAAGCTAAAGGTCTAGAACCTTTTTACGATCCAGAGTTTGCTAAAAGAGTTCAGATCGGAAATTTTGATGATGATTTTCAAAAAATTTCAGATTGCGATTGGATCATTGAAGTTGTTGTTGAAAGGTTGGATATTAAAAAAATTATATTTGAAAAGGTAGATCAGCTTCGCAAAAAAGGATCACTCGTAAGTTCAAATACTTCAGGAATTCCTATACATATGATGCTTGAAGGCAGATCAGCAGATTTTAGAAAAAATTTCTGTGGAACACACTTTTTTAATCCTCCAAGGTATTTGAGATTACTTGAAATTATTCCAACCCCTGAAACAGATCCTGAAATTATTTCATTCTTTATGGAATACGGCGCTACTTTCCTTGGAAAACAAACAGTTCTTTGTAAGGATACGCCCGCATTTATAGCAAACAGGGTTGGTGTCTATGCTATGGCTAAGATTTTTCAGTTGACAGAACAAATGGAAATGTCTATTGAAGACGTTGATATGCTTACCGGACCAGCAATTGGCAGACCCAATACCGGAACTTTTGCTCTTACAGACTTAGTTGGTTTGGACACTGCAGATAAAGTTATTAAAGGTCTCAAGGAAAATTGTCCGAATGACGAGCAAGCATCTACATTTTATACACCGAAGTATTTGCAATTTTTATTAGACAATCATTTCTATGGTGATAAAACAAAGAAGGGTTTTTACGAAAGAACAAAAGAGAAGGATGCTAAAGGAAAAACCATAAAGTTGGCTTTGAATTTATCAACACTAACCTACGCCCCTGTAAACAAGTCTAAATCGGCTGTATTGGAGGCTAATAAGCAGGCAGATACCCTCTCAGCCAAAGTTAAAACATTTTTCAATGAAAAATTTAATGAAGACAAAGGAGCTCAATTGATTAGAAAATCTCTTGCAGGTTTATTTGCCTATGTATCCAACAGAATACCAGAAATTTCTGATGACATTTATAGTATAGATGATGCCCTTAGAGCTGGTTTTGCTTGGGAGGTGGGGCCTTTTCAGTATTGGGACATGGTAGGAATTGAAAAGGGTATTGAAATAGCTGAAGCTGATGGTCAGACCGTATCTGGTTGGGTAAAAGACATGCTGGCAGCCGGTTGCACTCAATTTTACAAGTTGGAGGGATCAACACAGATGTATTACGACCTTCATTCAAAATCTTACAAAAAAATTCCAGGAACAGAAAAGACCATCGTTTTAGATCATATCAGAAAACAGTCAGTTGTATGGCAAAACGCAGATGCTCAATTACATGATATTGGAGATGGAGTACTTTGCTTTGAGTTCAGATCCATGCACAATACGATAGGAGAAGGAGTTGTAAGAGGTATGTTTGACGCAATTCAATTTGCTGAAGATGGAAATTGGAAAGGCATGGTAATAGGCAATAATGCCCAGCATTTTTCGGTTGGAGCAAATCTAATGCTTATAGCAGGCATGGCTTATGAACAGGAATGGGATGAATTAAATATGGCAGTACATGCATTCCAACAAATGAACATGAGAGTAAGATATTCAAAAATTCCAATAGTGACTGCTACGCAAGGTTATGTTTTTGGCGGTGGCTGTGAAATGGCTATGCACTCTGATGCTGTAGTTGCATCTGCAGAATCTTACATTGGATTGGTTGAGGTAGGTGTTGGATTAATTCCAGGTGGAGCAGGTACGAAAGAGTTCGCATTAAGAGCTGCGCAACAATTTCATAAAGAAGAAACTCATATTCCAATATTGATTGATAAGTTTAAAACAATTGCAATGGCTTCTGTTGCAACTTCTGCAAGTAAGGCTTTTAATGAAGGTTATTTGAGAAGAGGTGTTGACAGAATTTCAATCAATACCAGCAGAACAATTACAGAAGCTAAAAATGAAGTATTATACCTATCTGCCGCTGGTTATAAACAGCCCTTGCCTCAAAATGAAATTTATGTTATGGGTAGAATTGGATTAGGGGCACTCTATGTTGCTGCAGAAACCTTAAGATTGGGTAATTATGCTTCTGACCATGATATCAAGATTGCTAAAAAAATTGCTTATGTCTTATGTGGAGGTGATCTGACAAGCCCCCAGAATGTCACTGAGCAATATTTGTTGGATATCGAAAGAGAATCATTTATGAGTTTATGTGGTGAGCAAAAAACACTTGAAAGAATTCAAGCAATGCTAAGCACAGGAAGACCTTTAAGAAATTAGATTTTGATATTTTTAACTTGTTTTATCAATAGTAAGAGTAAGTAAATTTTAAATTTTTAACACAAATGCAAGACCTGTATATCAGATCCAAAAGTGAAGGTCTAACATTAAAATATAACAATTATGGAAGCATATATTATTGCAGGGTTTAGAACTGCAGTGGCCAAATCTAAAAAAGGTGGATTTCGCTCAATGAGAAGTGATGATTTAGCTGTTGAAGTCATTCAGCATTTGATGAAACAAGTTCCGGAAATAGATCCTAGTTTGGTAGACGATTTATTGGTAGGTTGTGCCAATCCGGAGGGGGAACAAGGATTGCAAATTGGAAGACAGATTTCTATGCGAGCCTTAGGCAAATCCGTTGCGGGAATCACAATCAACAGATACTGCGCTTCAGGATTGGAAACGATTGCTACGGCAGTTGCTAAAATTAAAGCAGGTATGGGACATATTTTTGTTGCAGGGGGAACTGAAAGTATGAGCATGATACCCATGACAGGATATAAATTGGCACCTAATTATTCGGTAGCAGCCTCTAACCCTGATTATTTGGTTGGAATGGGATTAACTGCAGAGGCTGTTGCAAAAAAATATATGGTATCAAGAGAAGATCAGGATGCTTTTGCATTTAGATCACATCAGTTAGCAGCTCAAGCACTAGATCAAAAATATTTTGAAAGTCAAATCGTACCCATCGAAGTAACTGAAGTAAATGTGGTTGATGGCAAAAGAGTGGAATCTAAGTTCATTGTAAATGAAGATGAAGGTGTCAGACGTGATACCAGCGTAGAAGGCTTAGCTAAATTAAAACCAGCCTTTGCCAATGGTGGAACAGTTACGGCTGGTAATTCATCTCAAACCTCAGACGGGGCAGCTTTTGTTTTGGTCGTAAGTGAGGAAATGGTAAAACAATTGAATTTGAAACCTATAGCCAGAATGATTTCCTGTGCTGTAGGTGGTGTTGAACCCTTGTATATGGGTATTGGCCCTTGCTCTGCAGTGCCTAAAGCTTTGCGTCAAGCAGGATTACAGTTACAAGATATTCAACTGATTGAGTTAAATGAAGCTTTTGCAGCGCAAGCTTTGGCTGTAATAAGAGAATGTGGTATGAACCCTGAAATAGTTAATGTGAACGGGGGTGCCATTGCCTTAGGTCACCCACTTGGTTGTAGTGGTGCTAAGTTATCTGTTCAAATGTTTCATGAGTTGAAAAGGAGAAATCAGAAATACGGAATGATCACAGCCTGTGTGGGTGGTGGTCAGGGTATTGCTGGAATTTATGAAATGTTGTAGTTGAAACTCAATTTACCATAAATAGAAAAAGACATCCTTTTGGATGTCTTTTTCTATTTATACATTAAATCATTATTTATCTTATCAATGTAACCTGTCCTCTTAGTACCCTGGATTGCGCATCGGAAGGGAACATATACTCAAAAACATACAGGTAAACTTCTCTGGGTTGTAGTACGCCTCCTACCTTACCATCCCAAAATCCTTGAGTTTTCGCATCATATATTTTTTGTCCCCATCTATTGTAAATGTCAAAACTTAATATTTCAGCACCGACAAGGTCTACAGGACCAAATATGTCATTATTTCCATCGCCATTGGGTGAGAAGGCAGAGGGCATGCCTTTAAAACCAACAGGATTAACACAAAGATGGATAGTGTCAAGCGTAACACAACCATCAGGACTCGTAGCACTAATATAGTAAGTGAATGATCCCACACTATCGCCTCTGATAAAAGTATTGGCACTATCGAATGCAGATATAAATCGATTAGGACTCCATTCGTAGTCTACTAAATTTTCAAATACACCAGAAGAAATTCCAATTTGCTCACCCTGTAATATGCAGGATGAATCAACACCTATTTGACCAATCCAGGCATTGAGATTAGGTTGGAAGGGATAGCTTATTGTGATTGTATCCAATCCCTGGCAGCTACCGGTAGCGTCTGTAGCACTAAGATAATATGTGCCATAGCTAAGATTGTTCAAACTACTTCCATTCAAACCATTTGACCAATTGAAAGTAATTGGATTTCCTTGAACCGTGTTTACATTCAATGCAGCACCAGTGGTATCACCACATGCAATAAACTGAGTTTGAATAATTTCAACGCTAACATCAACGGAAATGTCATTGATCGTAATTGAAATGGGATTACTGCTACATCCATTACTGATGTCAGTTATTGTAATAGTGTAGTTTCCAGCGGCAATTTGTCGTACAATCGTATCATTAAGGGCATAAACAGTATCTGTCAAACCTGAACTCACTGAGTAAACAAAAGGAAAACTACCTGAAGCAATACCAGTTAAAGTTACAAATGCATTACTACCCACACAAAGTGAATTGTCGGCAGTTGAAAAATTTGCAGTTGGTAGAACCAAATTATTATTGATACTAAATGAAACTGGGTTCGATCCGGTACAACCTGTATTTAGATCAGTGACAGTTACAGTATAATTACCCGCCGCTAATCCATTGAAAAGGGTATCTGAAATACTTGCAACTGTATCGATCACCCCATTGCTAAAACTAAGTTGATAGGGTAGTGTACCGCCACTGAAGCTGGTGAAAATTACAATTGAATTGCTTCCGGTACAAATGGTATTATCTGTAATTGAAAAACTAACAGATGGTTGTATGGTATTATTGATTATACTGAAAGTAAATGGGGTTGTTCCGGTACAACCTGTATTTAGATCAGTGACAGTTACAGTATAATTTCCGGCTGCTAATCCATTGAAAAGGGTATCTGAAATACTTGAAACTGTATCGATCACCCCATTGCTAAAACTAAGTTGATAGGGTAGGGTACCGCCACTGAAACTGGTAAATACAACAATTGCATTAGTTCCTACACAGAGTGTATTATTCGTAGTACTCAGATTTATACTAGGATTATTGCATAATACCTGCGTAATACAAGCGAATGGACTTGCCGGTCCAAAAGGACAGGATGCATTAGAGGAAATGGCTCTGATCAAAACATTTACGGTGTCTCCTTGATTCAAACCACTTAGAGTTACTGTTGTATCAGTTAGATTATTCCAGGTACTTCCTCCATTCGTACTGTACTGATAGTTGATTGCATTAGGAATCGTATTCCAAATAAATTGTACTGAACTATCCGTAGAATTTCCACAAACAATCACTGGGGCATTAAGCCCATTTGACATGCTTATTTGAGCAGAATCAATCATAGTACAGCCACCTTCTGTTACTGAAACGAAGTAGGTTGTATTAGTATTGGGATTAACAGTTACATTTCTTGTATTGGTAGCAGAAATATTTGTATTAGGCGACCAGCTATAAGTGGGAAGGAAGGTAAGTTGTGGTGTAAATCTCCAGGCGTCATTGGTAGCTGTAAAGTCGGCAGCTACACGTCCAGGAACACCATATCCGACTGTACCCCCTGCATTTTCAATTCCTTGGGTCATTATATTGAAATTAGAAGCAATGCTGGTCGTATGAATTTCAATTACATTGGTTGTTTCATACAGAATAATCTGACCATTTACAGTTTGGGTACTTCCAAATAAACAAACATTATTGTAATTGACACAAAGTCTACGATTGGGAGCAGTTCCTGTTGTAAAATAGCTAATATTTCCACAGCTACCCGGATTTAAATCTTCCCAGGCAAAAGCTATCAGGTTGTTAGGATCAAAGGGATCCGGTATAGTTTGACCAGAGCAACAACCAGAGGAGAAGCTGGCTAAGTCAAAGGTTATAAAGCCGTTTGAGCTAGCAAGAAATTGAGTTTGTGGTGAACAGAAAAAATCAAAACTAAAACCAATGGGCAGAGCACTTGATAAACAGTCATCACAAGTAATGCCCGTGTTGATTCCATTTCCAGTAAGTGGGGCATAGGGTATATTGCTTATAGCATAAGTTGGTGAGCAAGAACTTGGTCCAGGGCTGGCAGTTAAACTTGTATTTTGTCCCGGACAGATCGTAGCCGTTGCCGGACTGACATCGGCCACCCAGTTGCCAAAGGTGAGAACTAAGGTATCTGTACCAACGCACGCTCCATAGTTGTATTGCACAACAAATTGAGCAATATCTCCGGGATTGCCAGCTATGCTACCGGTTGGATTCTGAATGTTATTGGCATTCAGTTGTGTAGCGAAAACAGAGGGGGTTGATGTCCAAGAATACACACCCAGTGTGGAATCTATACCAGGCCCACTAACGGTACTTGTAAATTGTACCGGATTGCCTAAACCATTCTGACATAGGGAAAAATCTGAAGCATTGGCATCAACATTCAAGAGTGTAGCAACAAAATAAATTGTAATTGTATCAATGGAAGCACAGCTTAATCCTGAAATGGAATCCGGAGCAGACTGGAATGCAATAGAAATTCTGACAGAATCACCATTTTGTGTGCTCGAGGGGATTGATAAAATGGGATTTGCGATGGTATCATTACTAAAACTGCAAAGTGGCCCTGATATTTGGGTCCATTGATAGCTACCTCCGGAGACTGCAGTTGTATTAGCGGTAAGAGGTATGTTCTGGGCTATTCCAGCACATAATGTAGTGTCTGAACTACTTGCTTCTACGCCAATCACGTTGATTTGTATATTTAAATCTTGCACGCAACCACTATTTAAAATGCTCAGGACTGCATTGTTAATGCCAATATGGCTAGGATCGGTATTGATAAAAACAATAAAATTGGCAGTGTCGAAACGAGAAGGTATAGGGTACAGAGGTCCAAATACGGTTACATTGCCTGGTCCAAAAATGGCTCCCAAATCTGTATTAGGCAGGTAAATGCCCAATGAATCCGTGATACTGTCAGCTCTAACATCAACGGTAAATCCAACGCGATCACCAGCGCAAACCGAAAGATCTATGCCATATTGAGTAGTGTCAATTAAAACAGCATCGTTAAAGGCAGAAGGTGCCAAGGCAAAATTTGCCTGAGTTTCACAATCACAGGCATAATCACCAGATCCGGCATTGGCCGTGGCAAAAATGTTTGTGGGTTGATTTGAAAAGTTGGTAACCAAGAGGATGTAGACTTCCCCAGCCACAACATTTGCCACAGTTACTGGTTCTATCGGGGCTGCAGAATAACTGCAATCTGCTACCAATCCACTTGCGCCACCATTACCCAGATTTCCACATTGAGAAATTGCTGCACCCAAATTGGGAAAAGGTCCCCACAAAATGAAGTCAATGTCCAGATTGGCCGTATTATTCAAAACAAAATCTATAGATCCGTTTTGTGTTACAGATATGTAAAACCATGCCGGGTTCGGCTGAGTGAATAAACAATCATAATTGTTTCCAGCTGGTGGTGCAGGTACATTTACACCTGCGGGATAAGGATTTAAACCATTGGAACAAAAAGGAGATGAAGTATTACAGGTAGAACCTTGAGATATTACTACAAAAGGTAGGAGGAAGAAGGCAATAGAAATAATAAATATTTTTTTCATCTTAAAAAATTATTTTTTGCCATGATAAGCAGGGTGATTCAATGCTTTTTCTCTTTCCTCTATTTGAACTATGAGTCTTTTCAGGGCCAAATTTAATTTGACAAAATGACTATTGGAATCGTTTTTGTCTGCCGCAGGCATCTGATGTAATGCATTTTCAATTTTTAATTTCTGTCCTTTCATTTCTTTTAGGTCAAGTTGAATTTTTTCTGCACTCTGATTTGATAGTGTAGAACTGTTCGAGGAAGAAGGCTGAAGGCTTGAACTTAAATTCACTTTATTTTCTTCTTTAGAGATATGATTTCTTATTTCACTCTCACTCATTTGACCGAATGCGAATCCGGTATAGGTTACAAAAAATAAAAGGTATAAAATTTTCATGGCACAATTTTGTTAGGTTAACAATCCAAATTTAACAATTTATTTATTAAAATTAATTTTTCATTTAATACATTATGCCTTACGAATCTTTTTTGGGACTTCGAATTATAAACTTATATTTGGTCTTTCAGTTAAATTTAATTTTATGGAATATCTAAGAGGCTTACTTGGGCTATTTGTATTGATTGGAATTTTATATGTTTTCAGTAACAATAAAAAGGCTATTGACTGGAAATTGGTAGTCGTTGCATTATTAATGCAGTTTTTATTAGGCTTAGCTATTCTAAAAGTTGGATTTATCCGCCAATTTTTTGACAAGATATCCAGTGTGTTCCTGTATGTGATAGAATATACGGAACAAGGAAGTAATTTGGTCTTTGGTGGATTAATGAATAAACAAAGTATAGGTTATGTCTTTGCTTTGAACGCTTTGCCCACCATCATATTTTTTTCAGCCCTTTCAGCCCTACTTTATTATTTGGGAATACTGCAAAGAATAGTATTTGGTATTGCCTGGTTTATGAATAAATTTATGAAACTTTCTGGAGCTGAAAGCATGTCAGCTGCTGCCAATATATTTGTGGGACAGACGGAAGCCCCTTTGCTTGTCAAACCTTTTTTAAAAAATATGACAAAGTCCGAGCTGTTATGCCTTATGGTTGGGGGTATGGCAACCATTGCGGGTGGTGTTATGGCAGCGTATGTTGGTTTTTTGGGAGGTGATGATCCTGTTGCGAGGCAGGAATTTGCCACGCATTTACTTACGGCCTCCATTATGTCGGCGCCCGCAGCTATTCTTTCAGCAAAAATGCTCTTCCCTGAAACGCAGGAAGTAGATAGAAAAATAATCATTCCCAAGGAGCAAATTGGCGATAATGTACTTGATGCCATAGCCAGGGGGACAACAGATGGAATCAAATTAGCAGTAAATGTGGGGGCGATGTTGATTGTATTTACTGCCTTGATGGCGATGTTAAATGCTATGGTAAGCGGATTGCTGGGCGATATGATCGGATGGAGTACAAGCACAGGTAATTTTGTTTTTTATGGGTCTAATGCTCTTGAAACCGATACTTATTTGAAGTGGAGCACTGATTTTAAAACCTGGATTGTTTATCACAAATCTGATCAGGCTTTTGTGCCAAAGGCTTTTGAAATTTCTCACCTTTCTTTAAATATGTACATTGAGCAATTGACTGAAGGAAGATTTTCAGGATTCAATATCGAATATTTAATTGGGTTGGTAATGTCACCTTTGGCCTGGATTCTTGGAGCCCCTGCACAGGATATGCTTGTTTTAGGTCAGCTTTTAGGAAAAAAAACAGTCTTGAATGAATTCGTAGCTTATGCAGATATGCCTAAATTGACAGATCTGATGACACACAAATCTAAGATTATTGCCACTTACGCACTTTGTGGTTTTGCAAATTTCGCCTCGATTGGCATACAAATAGGTGGAATTGGTGCTCTTGTTCCGGAAAGAAGAAAAGAACTTTCAGAATTTGGAATAAAAGCTCTGATAGGGGGAACGATTGCCTGTTTCCTTACGGCAGTCATTGCAGGAATGTTGGTTTAACATGAAAATTAATATGAATAATAAAGAACACTACATACAAAGGATTAATCAAGCGCTCGATACAATCAGGCCCCATTTGTTAGCGGATCAAGGCGATATTGAATTTGTAGAACTTACCGATGATATGATTGTTAAAGTAAAATGGTTGGGCACCTGTGAAACTTGTTCTATGTCAAGTATGACAATGAAAGCCGGGATTGAATTTACAATCAAGTCTCAGATTCCTGAAATCAATTCGGTTGTTGCTGTGAATAATAATTAAATTATTTTTTGCTTTTGACCGACTTGGGTTTTTTAAATTTAGCCCCCTGTGCTTCAGCAATTTTTATAATCTCCTCCAATTCAATTGCCTGGATTTTATCAGCATCAATTTTTTTACCTTGTAAATCTACAAGTTTGTATGCTTTTTTACCATGTCTGATGAAGGCACCCCAACGACCATTTTCGATATGAACATCATGGGTATCCCAACTCTTGAGATATTTTTGGGATTCTTTAACTAATTTTTCTTCAATCAATTGGATCGCCTGCTTTTCTGTTATGGTTTCCAATTGGAATCCACAGCCTTTTGTAATTGATACAAAGGTATCAGACCATTTGACAAAAGGACCAAATCTTCCTTTGCCTTTTGTAATTGGTTTTTCCTTGTAATAGCCAAGCGGAGCATCTTCAATTTTTTTCTGTTGAATCAAGTCTAATGCATCTTGCAATTGAACTTCCATTGGATTTAGATTCTTAGGCAGATTGATATATTGCTCCCCTAATTTCAGATAAGCTCCATAACGACCTTCGTTGATTGTAATTTCTTCATTTTCCCAATGCCCCAATACTTTGGGAAATTGAAATAAAGAAAGTGCATCCTCTAAAAGAATGGTATCAATTGATTGTTCCCTATGTAAGTTGGCATATTGAGGCTTTGACTTTTCCCCTAATTCTTCGGTTAATCCAATCTGTGCCACGGGACCAAATTTTCCTATTCTAACTAAAACTGTCAATCCGGTTTTAGGATCCTTACCCAGTATACGTTCTCCTGTTACACGTTCTGCCTCATCTTTTGTCAAAAGTAGAGTTTCATGAAAAGGTTTATAAACAGAATCCAGCATTTTTGCACTATTCAATTTTCCTTCAGAGATTTCATCGAGTTGTCTTTCGATTCCGGCCGTGAATGAATAGTTCATAATCTGATCAAAATATTTGGAAAGAAAAACAGTAACCTGTTTTCCTAAATCAGAAGCAAATAATTTGTTTTTATCGGCGCCATGAATTTCAAACCTATTCTCAGTAGCTATTTTTTGTCCCTTTCCGGGTTGGTATTGCAATACCCTGTAGTTTCTTTGTTGTCCGTCACGACTTTCTTTCGTGATGTATCCTCTTTTAGGATCCATAATTTTTTCAATGGTAGGCGCATAAGTGGAAGGTCTGCCTATACCCAATTCTTCCAATTTTTTTACTAATCCTGCTTCCGTGTAGCGATAAGGTGGGCGTGAAAATCTTTCTGTGGCCAGCATTTCGTATAATTCCAACATTTGACCTTCTCGCACTGGAGGTAAGATGGATTTTTCATCATCATCTTCTTCCTCATCATCCAGTGACTCCATATAAAGGGCAAGAAAACCATCAAATTTCAATACTTCACCAATCGCAACAAATTGATAATCTTTCTGGGTGCTGATGGAAATATCTACCTGTGTTTTTTCCAAAACTGCATCTGCCATCTGAGAAGCCATGGTTCTTTTCCAGATCAATTCATACAGTCTTTGCTCGTCTCTGTCTTGACTAACGACTTTGTTTTGAATGAAGGTAGGTCTGATGGCTTCGTGTGCTTCCTGGGCTCCTTTTTTACTTGAAAATGTTCTGAATTTATGATAAGATGATCCGAAGTCTTTCTGGATTGATTGTTCGATCTGAGCCAATGCTTCCTGACTTAGATAGGTTGCATCCGTTCTCATATAGGTAATAAAACCTTGTTCGTACAATGACTGAGCGATACGCATTGTTTTAGAAACGGGAAAAAATAATTTTCTACTGGCTTCCTGTTGTAGGGTAGAAGTAGTAAAAGGTGCTGCAGGAGTTCTTTTGGTAGGTTTTACACTGATATGTTCTACCGCGTATTTCGCATCGAAGCAACCTTGAAGAAAATCAGCCGCCTCGTTCTCTTTTTCAAATTTATGGTCTTCAGATTTTGAATTTTTTAGAAATAGTTTGGATTTAATGATTTGTTTTTTTGCCTGTTGGCTTACCTCAAATTGTGCTTGTACGCGAAAGCTGCCTTTTGAAGAGAATTCTTCTATTTCTTTCTCTCTTTCAACTACTAATTTCACAGCAACAGATTGAACTCGACCGGCGGATAAGCCAGTTTTTACTTTTCGCCATAATAACTCAGAAAGTTCAAATCCAACCAATCTGTCTAAAACTCTCCTGCTTTGTTGGGCATTAACTAAATCTAAATCGATAAGTCGGGGATTTTGCACTGCTTTTTGAAGAGCTGTTTTTGTTATTTCGTGAAATACAATACGTTTGGTTGTTTTTACATTCAAATGAAGCACCTCTGCTAAATGCCAACTGATAGCTTCCCCTTCACGGTCTTCATCCGTTGCAAGCCAAACCTCATCTACTTTTTTAACCTGTTCTTTTAATTCTTTGACTATTTTAATTTTATCAGGACTAATTTCATAGTTCGCCTTATAGTTATTGTTGATTTCAATCGCCTTTTTTTCCTTAGAATCTTTAATCAAATCTCTGATATGCCCCATACTTGATTTCACTATAAAATTTGAGCCCAAGTATTTTTCAATGGTTTTGGCTTTGGCTGGGGACTCAACAATGAGTAAATTTTTAGACATAAATTAGAATAGAGCAGTTAATTAAAAAAAGCCTTGTTGGAAACAAAGAAAGGTTTTCAACTTGTACGGGCGGTCAAAATAAAAGGATTTTTTATTAATTTTCACTATAAACTTTAATCTTTACATTAATACTAGATAAAATAATACAAATCTTCATATGAATCATACAGAATCCAAGGTTAAGTCATCTCAGGAAAAGTTTATTAAGAAATTTTTAAATCCCATCAATCAATTTATTTTTCTTTTGGTAAAATTACCCGCAGCTTTATTTATGGGAGTTAAGGTAATTGAATTGAATCACGATTTGGCAAAGGTAACAGTTCCGTACAGATGGTCCTCACAAAATCCTTTTCGTTCAACCTATTTTGCCGCTCAAGCAGCCGCCGCAGAAATGTCGACAGGAATTCTTTGTTCAGTCCATATTCATGACAGAGGCTCTGTTTCAATGCTGATCACGGACATGAAAGCAGAATACACAAAAAAAGTAAATAAGAAGGCATTTTTTATTTGCTCTATGGGTAAAGAAATTGACAAAGTAGTTGAGCAGGCCATTCAAACAGGTGAAGGTCAGCAAATTACCCTGGAAGCTGTAGGGAAAATAAAAGGAGAAAATGGGCAAGAAGAAATCGTATCCAGATTTTGGTTTACATGGTCGATAAAATCAAGAAAAAAGTAATTTATCTTTTGCTTATTTTGTTCAAACTAATTTGCCTTTGGAGCGTACATTTAAAACGATTAATTCCTGAAACTCTTTTTTGTAAATGCTTTTGGCTAATTTGATGTGCTCGTTTTCTCCATCTTTCAAAAGATTTTCGCTCTAATTGGTTGCGCATTAGATCAATTACCTCAGCTTCCGATAGGGAAAATTGAGTTTTGATTGCTTCAAAAGGAGTTCTGTCTTCCCAAGCCATCTCAATGATTCGATCTATTTCTTCCGTACTTAGTTGCTTTTTCATAACTTCGTAACAAGTACTAAAAAATAAAGTTCACATGATTAGATGGTCAATCAGAGTCTTAGGCCTTGTTGTTTTACTTTTTTTGTTTTACCTGAAAGGTAGTTCCTATGCTATATTTGAGGAATTTAAATCGCTGCACAACAAATTAGACATCGTTGTTGACTTCTTGATTTTTTTTATCACCTTATCGCTTGC
>CAZNNX010000006.1:37449-41321 GCA_964574485.1 uncultured Saprospiraceae bacterium
ATAAATATTGGCGACTTTGTACAAATTGCAGGGAAGAAAGGTAAAGTTATTGACATTACCCTCTCCAAGTTTATTTTACTCAACGACGATGACGATTATGTGATTTTGCCCAATAATACCGTCTTTAATAATGAAATTATCAATTACACCAAAAGGGAAATAAAGAAAACCAGTATCGATTTTGAAATCGACATCAAATTAATTGATAAGGTAGAAAGTTTGGAGGAAGAACTAAAAGCTTCTATTTCCAAATACCATAGTTTTATAAAGGAAGATTCTTATAGACTAAAAATAGTAGAAATAAAGAAAGACTTCATATCAATGAAATTTCAGTACGTATTGGAAGCTCCGGACAGGGATTTGGAAAAAGATATTAGAAAAATTACTGCCAGACGAATTGTTGAAGTGATAAGAGATCAAAAAACTGATGACAGTATTGCATAAAGGATCCCACCTGATGCAACAATTAAAAGAGTAAAGCCAGTAAAACAACCACCGTCATCATCTTCATCATCTTCATCTTCCTCTTTCTTCTTCTTTTTCTCTTTCTTTTCAGGTGTATTGGGAGTCTCCTCTGCAGTTTTTACTACTTGTTTTTTATCCTCTTCAATGATTCTGTTTTTTTCCCATGCTGTACCGCTAACATCAAATTCATCGAGGGAAAGTTGTAAGAAGCTGGAATGTATAGATTGAATCTGCGTGTGCGCCAGAAGCAAATTTTTGAGTTGAGGAAGTGTTGCAATACTTTTAGGTATCGTTTTTAAGGGATTTTGATTCAAATTGATATATTCCAGGGAAGTTAAACCCTCCCATTGATCAGGTAATTGTACTATATGGTTATTTTGTAACCATAAATCTTTTAAATGTTTAAGTTGATTCAGACTTTCAGGTACCTCTGTTATTTTGTTTCTTTCCCCATAAATAACCTGTAGGGAAGACATATGTCCTATTTGAGCAGGCAATCCCTGTAATTGATTATCTTGTATGTGTAGTTCTTGAAGTTCAGATAACAAACAAATACCATCGGGTAGGAAATCAATCTGATTGTGTTCTAAAATGAGTTGTTGCAAGGATGACATCTTTCCAATAGCAGCAGGTACAGATTGAATTTGATTGTGTGAAAGATCAAGGGCGAGCAATTGAGTCATTTGCCCTAATTCATAAGGCAATTCAGATATTTGATTGTGCGATAATTGTAATATTTTTAGACTTTTTGCTCTGTGCAACCCCATGGGGAATTGGGTTAAAGTCGCATGGGAAAGATTCAATTCAGTCAAAGATTGCATGTCCCCCAAAGATTCCGGACAGTTTTCAACAGGATTGTAACTTAAATTAAGTAATTCTAATCCTTGAAGATAGCCAACCTCATCAGGAATTTGATTGATTTCATTATAAGATAGGTCTAATTCTTCCAAAGTCTTTAATCCGAGTATGGAGAGCGGAATATGATCAAGCCCATTGTGACTTAGATCTATCTTTCTCAATCCTTCAATCTGATGAATTGATTTTGGGATGGAAACAATCTGATTATTTTTTACATTTAATTCTTTGAGGGAATGCCATTCAGAAATCCAATCGGGTAATTCTGTCAATAGATTCTCTGAGGCGTCTAAAAATTCAACCTGTGAAAGGAATCTGAAAGAATCTGGAAGGCTTGAAAGTTCTTTCTGATTTACTTTGAGCTGTTTTACTGCATAGATTTGAGCAACTGTCTGGAAAACATTTTTGCCTGAGGGTACCTGTATGAATGTTGATAACTCAGTGAACTCTCTCTTCCAGGGCAGTAAGTCGTAGCCCTGGGCTTCAATTCTGGTGAGGGCAATATCAACCTGTTCTGCATCTCCGGAGCGAAGTTGTTTTAAAAGAGCATCTGTTAGCGGTTTCAAAGACATATTCTGGTAAGTTGTTTCTTGTTTGGCTTCAAAATTAATAAATTTTTCATTTTGCAAAAATTTAGTTTTTGTGGGTTGAATTTCATTGCAGGTTTTGTCTAACAAGATCAAATTCTTCTTTCAACTGAAGGCTTACTTTGTAATTGTTTTGTTGTAGTTGAACCTTGATCTTTATTAAATTTTCTTTACTACTGATGGCAGCCTCTGCTAATCTTTCAAAATTTTTAAAAGCCTCTTCCTCTAAATTTTGATTTAACTTGAATGGGAGCTCTTGTGTAATCTGGTCAAACCAATTCAATCTGTATTGTTTTGCCAAATTAATTTCAGGAAAAAAAGGATGCGAAACGATGAATTTATCCCAGAAACTAAAATATTTAATCATTTCTTTAGTACTTGGTTTCCCTTGGTTTGTTATTCCTTTTCGCCAATTTGTCTCTATTTCTTTTTGTACAAGAAAATCGTTCATGGGTTGGCTGAGTTTTGTTAAATAGGATCTCAGTATCTTATCCAAGTGTACTTGAAATACCACTTTTTTATTTTCTACACCTAAAGTAATGCCTCTTTTGTCAAAATTAATAAGTTGGGTATGCGTTCTAATGTCTGCCCGACCGTAATTTTTGATTTCAGCATACAGAAATTGAAATTGACTAACATTGAATCTGCTGACAACCTCATTCAGTACCTTGTTCTGAACATTGAGATAATGTAAAAAGGCAAAATCTGCCTGTATGTTTTTAGAAGGTTTTATATTATTCTCGAAAATTTGAAATGCTTTTTCAAAATAATCAGGATCATTTTTGGAAATAAGAGCCAATTGTGATTGATATCTTTCAAACAACTCCTGATTGATTTTGGGGGGAGAAGAATATGCTTTGGAATTTTTAGACACTATTTTGCTTTGGTCTGACCACAAAAGAGATATTTTTTCTTTTTCCTCAGTTGTTAAAAATTGGACGAATGCGCCATAAATCCAGCCCGTATTATTTTTTTCGGATCTGACATAGTACCAGGAACGATCGTATTTTTTACCATCCAGGTCTATTTCGGTGGTGAAGGTAGTACTATCATTCAGATATTGTAATATAGTTTGATCTCCTATGATTTCAAGAACTTCTCCTTCCATATCCGGGGTACTTCTTATCTTTACCGTTCTTAATGTGGTCAGGTAATTTATATCTTCTTCCTTCTTTGGTTTTCTTTGTTTTAGATCGGATTTGTCTTCAACACAAGAAATTGGAATAACCAAAAAAGAGAGCATCATCAATAGACCAAAAAACTTATTCATATGGGTTCAAAACGAGTGAAATGTAATTTTTTTGTAAATTACTTAATTTTTAGCCTTAAATTATATGCAACCTAAAATCAATTAGGTTTTTTATTTATTATTATCGTATAGTATAAGTAGGAAAGCAATTTAGACATAATGTAATACAATGACTATTTTTCAAGTTTGAAAACATACATGAACATCACCCAAATAGAAAATAACCTTAAACTCCTAATTCACCTTTTAGATAAAGAAACCTTTATCTACAACTTGTTAGAATCATACTACCTTCCGAAAGCATCCATTTCACGCTTGCAAAAAGGAAGTTTGAATTTGAGTAAAGTCCCAGGTGAAGTATCGTGGAAGAAAAAACTATTCTTCAAAGAGGAACTAAAAAACGATTTACACCTAACCATTTCATCCTTAAAAGATGAACTAAAACATAACCAGCGCTTTGTCATTGTAACAGATTATAAAACGCTTTTGGCTACTGATACGCTTACAAAGGATCAGTTAGATATACCAATCAGCGATTTGCCAAAATACTATGATTTCTTCTTGCCTTGGGCAGGAATGGAAAAAGCAACCCATGCCGCTGAAAATCCTGCTGATGTTAAAGCAGCGGAAAAGATGGCGAAGTTGTTTGATGAAATAAAAAAAGACAATCCGGGTAACTCGCCAGAGTTGATCCGACAGCTGAATATTTTCTTTTC